>NZ_NFUX01000172.1:0-511 GCF_002264385.1 Paenibacillus sp. VTT E-133280 | reverse complement strand
AACCAGATCGTTGTTGAATGGAAGTACGCCAAGTACTTCGCCTTGTGTAATCGGTCCTTCATTGATGGATTCGCGAATACCACCACCATTTTGCAGGGCGATTACAGCATTAGTGCCAGCTTTCTTGGCTGCAAATAGCATACCATCGGCAATCAGATTACCGAGGTTAGTTTCTTTTGTGCGAACATTATCACGAACGCCGTTTAGGACAACCTCTGAGTTACCTACTACCTCATTGGTCAGCTCTTGAATGCCTGGCTTATACTCGGTATCTAGGATCTTCTTGGCTTCAGGATCCTCTGCGATAACATAGTTAGTGCCGTTCTTAGCGTCGATGGAGATTAATTGGTCTTTCCATGTTGTTAGAACGCCATCTTTGTTAAATTTAACTTCGAGTTTACCAAGGAACAGTCCTTTTTCACCAGTTTGCACAATAAGCTTCGGTGCGCTAGGATCGCTGTTATCTACAACAGCTTGATCTAGTTGTGTATGGCTGTGACCACCGACAATA
>NZ_NFUX01000158.1:0-1156 GCF_002264385.1 Paenibacillus sp. VTT E-133280 | reverse complement strand
CCCGTTGTAGTTATCCACCGCCTCGAACTTGGTGCTATCAACCAAAGGTGCATTGATATCTGAATTGCTGCTATGCCCACTTTGTGAAGAGGAAGACCCTCCAACAACAGGAGTAGGTACAGTTACCGCTTCTTTACCCGGCTGAGGAGTTGGGGTGGCGCTTGGCTGCTCAGTATTCCCGCTCTCCTTAAACTTTAGAAACTTGGAAGCTACTAGAGCTACAGCCTGACGATCTACTTTGGCCTCAGGATTAAAAAAATTATTATATCCGGTAATCAATCCATATTCCACAGCGGCAGCTATAGAATCTTTGGAATAATCAGCAATTTGGCTACTATCAGCAAATTGCAAAGTTCCAGTTTTACCGGTAGGATTGACTCCCAATGCTCTCACGAACATGACGACCATATCCTGACGTGATAAATTTTGCCCCGTACCGAAAAGATTACTGCCGGTACCCTTGATCAATCCGGCTTTGACAGCTGCCTCTACATAGCTGTATGCGTAGTTGCTTGCGGTAACGTCCAGAAAGGTAGGCAGCGCAGGTGGGTTCGAAATATCCAGCTTCAATGTTTTTGCTAAAATAATTGCAAAATCCTGCCGTGTAATATTTGACGTAGGATAGAACTTACTCTCTTCAACACCGGTCACTATCCCCTGATCGAATAGCTCAACAATCGCTTTCTTTGCATATGAGCTATCAATATCAATAAAGGAAGCGGCAGCCGATCCTTTGGTCGGCATAATGATAGGGCTTGATAATACAGCAGCAGCCAATATAGAGCTTATCCATTGCTTTTTGTTCACTTACTTGTCCCCCTGTTCATTGGATGCATTATGTCGTTTGTCTATAATCGATTCGTTAACACAATTCGACTTTAAATTACAAACTTTTCATCTACAGGATTATAACAAGTATCAATAAACAGATTATAAACAAACAAGCCATGGCCTTATTACTGATGAACACTACAACCATAAATTTGGCTGTCGCTCACATCATTGATTCTGTGCATCAAACGAAAAAAAATGATACTATGTATGATGGGTATAGGACTTTGCTATCCTTATATCGTTTTTATATATTACAACAAGAGGAGATAATATGAGTAACGAACAAAACTTCTGGCTTGATTTACCGAAGCCGTTTTTTATA
>NZ_NFUX01000058.1:0-50273 GCF_002264385.1 Paenibacillus sp. VTT E-133280 | reverse complement strand
CATGACTTAAGTTCATTTTACTGGTAATCTCGACAAGCTATTAGCTGGTATAGCTGAATGATGAATTATTAGTATTCAATGAGTATCTTGTCGATTTCTGCAATTTCGCTGATCTTTGATATACCATCGCCCTTTCCTTCAAACAGCTTGAGGAAGCGTTCACACTGACTATTAATGTTCGCGGGTTCTTGATGAACGGCAGACTCGATGAAGCAGGCCGACAAACTGGGCTGTAAGGCATTGATTTTTTTTCCATAATAGGTTATTTTATAGAAAGCTTAGCGATAAGCAAGTTCCTGACACGAAGGGAGATGTGTTTTAATGGCAACTACTTATATGGTGGTTTGGTCTTAAAACTGAATAGTAGGCATACGCGGAAAAAGCGGGGAAACGCCCCCTATTATTTGGTATGCCATCCGAAGTAACCTTTCGTGAATATTGCTGTTTGCAGGATACGATGAAGGTCGTGTCTTTTTTGCGTCCTGATGCCGCGTGACAGCAGCTTCTTTAGAGGCTGCTTGTCCGTGGCATTTTTGCGTCCAAAAACAACATTAAAGGAGCTAACAAAAAAACTATGATGAATCTGAAAACCTATGGCTATACAGAAATAGAAGCAATTCCCGACGGATTATTGCCCGGCAGGGTGACAGAGCTTCGGCGCGAGCGCTTCACACTCATGACCGAGCGCGGCGAAGTAACGGCGGTGCTCAAAGGAGCATTCTATCGCAACGTGGAAACACGCGTAGATTTTCCGTGCGTCGGTGATTTCGTCTTGCTGCACTACAACGAGAGCGGAGATTCGCTCATCGTTACTGTACTGCCCCGCCGTTCCAAGTTCTCACGCGCAGATTACTCAGGGCATGCCGTAGGTTACGCCAAAACCGTACGGGAACAGGTCGTTGCAACCAACTTTGACTATGTGTTCATTCTTTCTTCTCTGAATTCGGATTTCAAGGTTACCCGCATCATGCGGTACCTGACACAAGTCAGGCAGAGCGGCAGTCAGCCAGTCGTCATTCTGACCAAGGCTGATCTCGTTGAAGATTATAATCTCCCGCTCGCAGAAGTTACACAAAGTATCCCTGATGTGCCAGTCCATGCGATCAGTAGTCATACCGGCCTGGGGCTGAACGAACTCGCTAACTACTTGATGCCTGGTAAAACAGTCGTCTTTCTCGGCATGTCCGGCGTCGGTAAATCGTCTCTGCTTAATGCATTGATAGAACAGGACGTAATGAGAGTTCAGGAGATCCGGGAGGTTGATAGCCGGGGGCGGCATACGACAACGCACCGTCAGCTATTCATGCTCCCCTCCGGTACGATGGTCATCGATACGCCGGGAATGCGTGAGCTCGGGCTTTTTGATGCCGGCGAAGGCATACGCGCAAGCTTTACCGATGTGGAGGAATGGTTCCCGCAATGCCGGTTCGCAGATTGCCGCCATCAGAGCGAGCCGGGCTGTGCCGTTCTCGCAGCGCTTGCCGACGGCTCATTGCCGCTTGAACGGTGGGAGTATTATGTTGCCCAGCAGCATGAGCACAAGTATGTCCAGGATAAAACAAGCTACCTCATCGACAAGAGGGCTCGAAATAAAACGATAGCTATGTCAAGCAAGCAAACGAAGAAAAATGGAGGATGGAAAAAATGAATATTAAATTTGAAACGCTGATCTATGCCTTAAGCCAACAGTTCAAGAAGGATATTATCTCGGCTGACTTCCAAACCATGTCGTTACAGGGTGGAACTGTAGGAAATGTGCACCTGGTAAACGGGATCGCCGAAACAGCGGATGGTGAAAAAATGCCGTACCATATCGTGCTGAAAATTCAAAAGAAATGGGAACGTTACAACGATCCGAATTCCTGGCGCCGGGAATATGATCTCTATATGTCTGACTTGGGAACGACGTTCTCGGATACCTTCCGCTGGCCAACATGTTACCATGCGGAGATGAATGCCGAAGAAAATGAATTTCAGCTGTGGGTGGAATATATCGATGGCGTAACCGGTTTAGACTTAACCGGTGACATGTATGAACAGGCTGCGCTGGAGTTAGGCCGTTATCAAGGCAAGCTGTATGCGGAGAAGCCCGCTGTGCTGCAGAGCCTGACAAACCTGAGCCATGCGGATCTCATGAAGAATACGTATTTGCATTACCGGTCGTGGCCAGTCGTCTACGATTATATACGCTCGGAGGACTGTGAATTCCCGCAGCACATGCGGCAAGTGCTCATCGACATCGATGAGCACGCAGATGAGATACTCGCCCGCATCGAGCAGTTGCCCCTAGTGCTATGCCACCGGGACTTCTGGGTGACCAACCTGATCTATGCCGACGGGAAAATCGCGCTCATCGACTGGGATACATGCGGATGGGGCTACCTGGGTGAGGATCTCGCAAGCTTGATTGCGGATGAAGCGGATATCGAACACATGGTCGAATACTACCAACGATGTATCCCTGCGTATTACAAAGGTTTTTCGGAGTATGCAGATGCATCCCCTATCGCCGATAATTGCGTCTTCGAAATGATCCTTCTCATATTCGGGTACAGGCTTGTAGAGTGGTATCTCCACACAGAGGACGATGACGAGAAAACAAAGTGTCTTCATACACTCCAAAAAATCCATGAAATGAAGACCAGCCCTACGCAGGGTTGACTCTAAAAAAAGAACTCCGAAACCCCTTATATATAATGGGTTTTCGGAGTTTCTTTCATTACTCTCATTCGGTGAATCGACAATGGAAAAACAGTCTCTTTCCATCCGCTATTAAGATGTAAAAGCCCCCAATCTGCTGCATGGCTTTTAGACAAGATGACACCTTCCTGCCACCAAGCTATAAATTTAGAAGCTAATAGGAGCCAGTCGACGGAATGTAGACTATTCCCCTTGCCAAACTTCCGCATGCACTTGGCATATTCCTAAAAAAACTAATGAACTCTTCCTTCGAGTACGATGGAATATTGTCTAGATGGGACTCACCATACAACAAGATACACTGCTCCTTGATCGTGTACAGGGTGAACAGGTCTAATTGATTTTCCGTCCAGACGGATTCGCGCTTTGTTCCCACCATAAGCCACTGCCCTTTTCACCATTCAACATATTAATCGTAAGAAAGGCACCTTCAAGCATATCGGTATAGAGGTTGGGGATTTGTCTATCGACGGATCTTCTAAGAAGGGATGATCTATAATTAGATCTTTGTTTGTTTAAAAGTTCGATGTGTATGGCCGAAACTATAATACTACATAAATGCAATCCTATAGCTATCAGTATAATACTAGCGTTTCCGTACTTATATATCTGCGATCACTCACAATAGCCCATGAAATGCTTATGGGTTGGTATCCGCTAAACTTTCGCCTTCTTTAGATTGTAATAGCATGACATGAGCCTCTGCTAAGGCATTACGAAACAACTTGTCTGTCAATTCGATGCGATCCACTATATCTTCTACGGTTTTTACACCATATAGCTTTTCCAAGGTTAGTACCACTTCGACAGGAAAATCCCGAGATGCATGAACCAAGAAGCTGTCAGCTTGGAATGGTGTATAGATTATCCGAAGTACATCTACAAGTGGATTCACAACATACTTATGATAGTAAATCAACGACTCTAGAAAAAGCCCGCGTTTTGTATATTTAACAGCTCGGTTCCTTTGACTGTAAATACCCTGAGCATGTAACAATTGTGATTGAAGTTGTGAATGGTGAGTCGTATGATCAACGTTTTGATACTTCACGATACCTGTCTTATCTATCAATATAACTGGTACGACGGTTTTGTCTTCGTTAATGAATAAAACAGGGACACTCTCACTTTGGATCGTCACGTCAACTAAGAGACTATCTGCTGACTCCTGTAGGTGGTAAACCTTGTAGCGGTTATTTGTGGGTCGACCGGTTTCTTCATAAGCAATATCTACTTCTCCTAATTGACGCATGCAGGCATCCAATCGGGTGAATGCAGCATCTATGTAGCCTTCTTTCGCATAGCACACCAAATCGATATCAGAATACTCGTCCAAAGTTTTAGTACCATCTGAACCCTCTAGCCAAATAGCTAAAATATATTCTTCAATTCCAAGGTCTGATACAATTGCGTTTAGAATGGTCTCACGGTTAATCGTCATAGCTAAACCTCCCCTGTATTTTCATCTAATAATAGTTTTATCACGGGTTCACTTCTGTCATTTTGGAAAGTTTAATAATTGAATCTTTTCAAATAATCACTAATTATACTCTGATCCTGATGCCACCATAACATTGGAAAATCATATTTTTTTGCAAACCCTAACTTTTTCGCTAGCTGTATCGATCGTTCATTGCCAGCGTCACAATTATAATTCGGCACTAGATTATGGTTCAGGCAATGTTCGATAAATGCTACACTCGTGAGTGTTGCTAGCCCTTTATTCTGGTATTCATCCACGGTTACGATATCGATATCTGCATACCCTCCACCTACAAAATAAGAATTACAAACACTTGCAAAATCATCATTCACCATAAGACAGTAACCAAATCCTCGATCCGCAAATTGTTGTGCCGAACTCCATAGCGAATCATAAGAAGCGTCCATTTCATTTTTGTATTTATCGAATAGCGCCTTGTCCATCTGTTTCATAACAAATTGTTCTTGCAATGCGTTAGGTTTTTTTAGATGTTGGAATTTGGATAGATCGAATGTAAAAGAAGAACGGTGCAATAATACAGTCTTTCCCGCTAAACATTCGCTAATTTGAAACAGTAGTTCCGGTGTTGAAGCATAAAGATCGTAGTATTTTGAATGATTTTGATCATTCCGCAAAAATTCAACTACATCACTCATGAAGCATTCATTGTCGCCCCTCTTAACCAAAAGATATTGTCCATATGAATTGATAATAAGACTGCAGGTAGGATTTTCGTTATGATCAACGAACACTTTTCCAGATTGATTTCGCTCAATTACGGAATATGCAAACACAGGTTCATATGCTAGATTTTTCAACAGTGGCAGAACGTGAGCGTAGTTTTCTTTAGATAATTCTATCATTTCATCTCTCCCTTCAAATTTCATCTTTAAATAAGCTCCTTGTTAAATTAACCTGAACACAGTTGAACAAATAAAAACGGCTGCCGAAGCAACCGCTATCATACTAACCTTCCCCGTTACCGGAATGTGTCACCTCGGGCATAGTAATTCAAACTTCATCTTCAAATATACTTTTTAAAATCAAATCTGCGCATTCTTCGGAAGTGTTTAAATGTGTGTTGACTTTACAATTATACCGGATATCTTTTGCCATGATTTTGTGTTGCCATTCAGACTGGTCCTCGGTTCTATTTTCTCGTGCAATATTTCTTTGACGGCAAATGTCTAAAGGGCAAAACACATCAACAATGTATAATGGGTACCCGGAAAATATATTGTTCACTTTTTCATAATGTGGTTTCAACTCAGCTCTATCTACCATAATGCCATCAATAAGCACATTTTTACCAAGGTCAGAAAATAATTTGGCTGTATGATACATCATGATAATTGCTTCACTTAAATACTTCCAATAATCTTCACGAAGATAACGTTCACCTATCATTTAACTGTAAATCATCCTGTTAATACCCCTTATCAATTCAATTAGTTCCATTTTAATATTCAAACTTCAAATATGGAAATAAAAAACAACTATAATTGAACTATACTACCGTTAGTGAACAAATAAAAAACGGCTGCCGAAGCAACCGCTATTCCTCTATCGAGTCCTGTTAGCACAACGAAACAGAGTTACTGCACTAAACTGAACAATTATTATTCATTTCAAAAAAATACTAAGCACCAAATTGTCTTAAATGATGGTCTAGATGTTTATAAATCCCTTTACCCCATTGCTCAGGAGTGAACTTTCCAAAAAAAGGATGAGGATGGGACGAACATTTCTCTGGACCGTTACTTTGGAAAGTTAAAATCTTTTGTTTCAGTTTTTCTTTTTCTGTCATAAAGTCTCTTTCATCTACAATAAGTATGGTCGGAATTGTTGACATATTGTGTGGTACCGGCTTGTCATTATAGAAAATAGAATTCACAAACCTTCCTATTAGCCTTCCTAGCCAATATCTAGGGGGAAAGGAATTTCCTAATGCGATGTCTTGAAATGCTGAGCAGTGAGCCAACATTTGAGCAACGTTCATTGTTCCCCATTGTGGTTTTGAATTTGGACTCAAATTCTCGATACGGTTCAGTATTTCCGCTGTATGCAATTCATTATATATATTTTTCATAGGCACGCTCCATTAAATTTAATCCTTCATAATCTAGAATCTTCTAGCTTGTCTATTATATTCATGATTGCATCCGCATAACTCGACAATATGCTGTCAATCTAATACTTACCATTTTCCATCAATCTATCCTTTGCTCACTATCCTGCCCATTACTTGAACAAATAATAAACCGCTATTCTACTAATGTGTTCCTATACACAATAAGAAAGGACCAAAGAATGGTCCTTTTGAAATACTATCCATCTTTCACTCGGTTATATTTTTAATAACTGCCATTTCCTTACCGAACCTGTCACCATTATCAATAAATCCCAAACTCGAGTATAAATTATGTGCTCCCAAATTTTCAGGATGATAACCAACAACAATTTTTTTTGAATTCGATAATTTAACCATCTCTGAGATCATTAACTTAGTTGCAGCTTTACCTATACCCTTGCCTTGGAATTTCTTATCCACCATTATTCTATAAACCCAATAACCATCAAGTTCTTCTTGAACAGAATTGTACATTAAAAAACCAACCACTATGTCTTTAAAATAAATAGCGTATGGCTTTAAAGTAGGCTCAAACTTTGACTGAGCTATTGATATGGCATTAGGTTCCATGTATTCTTTTTGTTCTGTTGATACCTCTAATTTACAACAGTCGTACCAGTTTTCTGCATTTAATTCTACGATTTTTACATTTTCTTTAACCATAATTTTCCCCTTTCAAAATTCGGGGAAACACTAAACAACTTTGTTAATTAGTTGTTATCCCCTTGAAGTCATTAATAATATAAATTCTTTTATCTTTCATAATGAACGCCTCCTCTAACAACTATTGCCTAAAATTATATCAATGAATTTTAGACTTTTTAATTATACCATTTTCTCTATTAAATTCCTTCTTAAAATAAATTGTGCATTCTTCAACTATCGTATCCCGTTAGTTCAATCAATTTCTACTTTCTTCTTCAAACTCCTTGATTAACTCTTGAGACCTTTTCATTGCTTCTTGCCTATCATTTGCTGGTGCTGTAATCATATGTCCGTTTGATGGGGACCACTGGTCATTATCATCCATAACTTTAATTGTAAATCCAGAAAATTCATCATCAGTATATACCCAACCGTAAGTGAAAATATTAGGCTCTATTCTACCTTTATCATCTATGATTCGAAAACCGGAGAAAATGGTTGTGAAATTATGACCATCGTAATGCAATTTTAATTCTGTTCTATCTTTAGGAATTTGAGGAACCTTACTTCCTTCAAAATTAATAACGCCTGTAAAGGTTTTTTTGCCATTTATATGATTTTGCAATTTCCCATCAAGATGTACTTTTATGCGCTCGATTATGCCTTCCGTCCCTAGTTGATAATAAACACCATTTACTGTCTCTGAGTACCGCTTAGGTGTGAAGTACCCAATAGAAAAGATACTTACGAACATTGAAATCATCATAAGTAAAATAGCAATTTTCCGCTTCTTTACACACCTCCTTTATCTCCCCAGTATCTTCCTTTAATAAACGTAATCCTACTAACTAAGTTGCACTATCCTGCTCTTTAGCTTAATGCCGTTCCCAATCTAGTTCTATATAAACGACTAAGAGCGTTGAGTGCTTTGCTTAAAAATTAAATTTTCTCGGTTGTATTCTAACCCTTTAAAACTCTTATTTTAGTGAAGGCAAGAATAGAAGGTTTGATTAGGGGTACTCAGATCTTCTCATTTTACCCCCTTGCCTAATAATTTATTTTAGAAAAGGAGTTTATTAATATGGCAGTTAACTTTAACATTCGATTGGTAACATTTATCCCTCATGACAAAGTAGATTCTCCAGTACAGTATGGTTTACCCGCCTACGTTGTATCATTTAAAGGAGATAATCGAGGTTTTGACAAGAATACTGCAAACACCGAAAACTTTCGTACCGCACAGCAGATAAATGTACAATTTACGAATACTGGTGGAAGCTGGACCTCCTTTAAGAATATCGGAACAACTACTGCATATCACTTTAATAATACGACTTTAACCACAACGACTCACACTGCAAAAGCTTCTGATGCAGGTTTGACTGTCACGCGAACTTTGAACTAAGCTGCCCGTTAGTTGAACAAATAAAAAAACGCTGCCGAAGCAATCGCTATTCCACTAACGTGTCTCGTTAGCTTAATATTCTCCCTTACTTATACCTACTTAATATTTCTTCTGGAATATGACAATAATCATTCGGCTAAGAAACGCCTTCGCCTCTTTTAAGTGTTCAAGCTTTTCACTATATACTCCTGTTCTATATTTCTCGCCAACGTCCTGTCCTTGTTTATTCAAACTGTATGGATCAATGATTTCAAATAAATACCCCATTAATTCCCTGATCGTTACAACTGTCGGATCAAATCCTGTTTTTACAGATTCGGCGTACCCATCATAATCACCCTCAAGTGTATGACTTGTTCCATTAGCTCTTCCTGCTTCTGTAAACTTAACTCCAGGTAAAGTTTTTATAAAAGCTTGTACTTCCCATAAACATCCACCTGCAAAATATACTACTTCCATATTGATTCTCCTCTTCGTTTAAAAAACAAAAAATTCATTCCAACTAAATAGGAAGAAAAAACTGTAGTTACTAAGTCTACTACACATTAAAATAATGACAAATTTTCTTATTCCACATTATGTACCGATTGATGAACACAAATTAAACAACACTGTTTAACTAACCTGCCCGTTAGTTGAACAAATAAAAAACGGCTGCCGAAGCAACCGCTATTCCACTAACGTTTCCCGTTAGCTCAACGTAATTCATTATGTAAGAATAGTTTTTTCTCTCGGTACTGTCGTTTCTATAAATTCCTCTTTTATCTTGTCCTTTATAAATCTCCTTATGTTCTCACGCCCGATTTTATCGAACCAAGCCTGCACTCGCTTTACGTGTTCTTCATCACTTTTCACTAGTGATTCAATCTTCTCATAATCTTCGTAACTGTCATATTCCCAAATAGCAAATACCTCCACCACACCGTCTATTTCCTTGGTTGACCATCTGCCAACTAATCTTGAACCATATTTTAACTGTGCAGGTAAGAGTGTTTGATTAAAATGTTCATTAAAATCATGTACTATCTGAGGGTCAATTTTGTATGTCTTTCTACGATAAATCACGCATCCATCATCTCCAATAATCAAGTATTATTAAGCTTCTATTATAATAATAGCAATCCATAAATTCCATCTTTTTCCGTTATCCTGCCCGTTAGCGTAATGGGACGTTACCAGTCTAATACTTTATTATCTTTTGACAATAACATCTATAGTGCGAATTCAAAAGGCACCCTAAACGGGTGCCCTTCAATAATCCTTATCACTGTTTCATTTCGATCTGCTTGTAAAAATGACCGAAACTCGCCAAAACTATAGTCCGATCTGACCGCCCGGAAATCCAAACCTTGCGTTATAGCTCGCGTCGTGTGCCGGCATGGTTGCTCCTTCTGGCGTCTCCAACGACGGCGTATCATTTTCCAACGGGTCCCAAGTTATTAGTACAAAGCCTGGGGGATAAAAGTCTGAAGGTGTTACATCAGCAGGCGGTACGATCGTTGCCCCATACTTGACTTGAGCTGTCGAATAGTTAGTACTCGTCACTGAATCAATGAATGATAACGTGTAGCTGTTACGTGTGTAATATAGCTTAAGGGTGAGCGTTCCGTCAGCGGTTACCGTACCCGAGGTAACGTTGTTAGGATTGCTGCTGTCATAGGTAAAGCCGGTATAATCCTTCGGAGTTGCCGTAGCTGCTGATCCAATTCCACCGCTGCCGGCAACGGCTTCCACTTCTGTGTAGCCGTCATCGTCCAGATTCTGCTGATAATACAATACCTGATAGCCCGTGGCCTGCCAAACGGCCGTGAAGGTCAGATCGTTACCGGGCATTGTACTTGGAACGGACTGTGACCAACCTTCAAACGTATAGCCTGGCTTTGTCACCGTAGGCGGAATTATCGGCGACCCATATGCAAGCTGTGATACCGTGCCGCCCACGCCTCCATTGGCATCGAATGTCAGGTTAAACAAATAAGGAACGAAGTACAACTTGATACGAAGATCCAGGGTTGGGTCTACGTAAATCGATAAAGGCGAAGGTACCGTTGTTGTGAGTTTCGAGTAGGGTGACATCCATCTCGCATCCATTGTCCCTATATCTCTACTATCGAATCCTAAAAATGCAGTTCCATACTTGGTTTTTGCCTCCATTAGCTGGAAATTAGAACCTGTGGTATCGCCAAGATAATACTCCACTGTAATAGGCACATGTGAATCTAAGCTATATTTCCCTTTATAAGTCGTGTCGATAGCCGGCATCGTAGGCGCAACAACATTGGCTGACGCAGGAACGTTCTCGCTCAGATTCGTGTCGCGCCAAGAAGTAAACACATAGCCCGGCATGTTCACGATAGGTGCGGTAATAGGGGCACCAAACTTAAGCGAAGATGTGATTGGCGTTCTGCCATGGCCTGGATCAAAGGTCAGATTGTACACATTGCGAGCGTAATAATACTTTACGACAGTGCTCCCGTCGCCTTTAACCGCAGTGAACTGTTCGGCAGGTGTAGCAAAACCTGCATAGGCAGGGGGCCGCGCGGTTGCAGGCCAATCTGTTGTGCCCTTATAGGTGAATTCGCCGCTAAGCGTGTAGGAATCATTGGAGACATTTTGCAAGTAAACTTCCACCTTATAAGGGGTGTCCGTCTTCGGAGTCCATCTTGCAACCCACATGCTGTCGTAAGACGGCATTCTACCCGGTAGGACAGTTGGCCCAGCATCGGAATCATTCTTATACCAATTATCGAATTTATATCCTTTTCTTGTAGGAACGGGCTCTACCGGAATCGGATCATTGTACTTCCCGCTAATTGTCTTTAATAGCGTAAGCTTTCCATCATTCGTTTCATGCGAGTACAAGTAGAGACTATAACTATCCTTGAGATCGTCCCAGTGTAATGGAATCGTACGCGCAATCGGAGCAGAACCGAAAGTTAAAGGTGCCCTTCTCCAAGTGATCGTCATGGTGGCATCCATGCCAGTCGGATCGTAATTATAGTTCTGTAAGAGCACTTGGTTGGTCTTAGCATCGTATATGAAATTTTTGTTGGATATGCTTACCGTGAAATCCTTGGATCTGTCATAAGATTGTTCCGTAACCTCGCCTGTCTGCAGATCCATCGTGCTCATATCAAAGATGCTATACGGTAAAATGGCCGATTTTGTTGACTGACCGTGCAGATTAACTCTAGGCGCATCACCCTGTGAATAGGCAAAATCAAGAATGTTCTGCCGGGAACCTACCGTATAGAGTGGCCATTCATCCTCATACAGGGTTGGCTCGTACGAGAAGGTACCCTTAAACAGCTGTGCCTTGAATTTGACTTCCGTGTACACGCCGAATTCCAGATCTATGGCTCCGGCATAATGGGAGGTCTTGCCCTGAGAAGATAGATAGGTCAGCTGGTAATAGAAGTAGCCCCACAACTTCGCGTAAGCGCCAACGTCCGCTTGCACACCTACGCTATTCGCCTCAGTAGAGAATAGACCTACTGCCAACTCCAGCCGAAGACCTGCCCGTAAGCCCAAAGTGCCCATGATGTAGAATGTAAATTGATACTTCTCATCTAGCAGACTTACGGTCTTGTTCGTCGCTTCTCTAGCAAAAAGTTTCACATTGAATATATATCTCTTCCCATTCTCATAACTGAACGTACTACCGATAGAGAGATTCGCATTTGCGCTTACAACAAAATCCCCTTTAAACTCTACTTGAATGACACCCATCAAAAGACGCATTTTGATATCAACAAGATTTACATCAAAGAGGTCAACCCAGTCCGTCTCGTTACTCAGCATATTCTGATATAAGGCCGGCAATGAGCTGTCTAATGAATCTACGCCACTGAGAGTTTCATCCAAAGCATCCTTTGCGTCCATTAGAGCTTTTATTTGTTTGGCGATGTTCTGTACTTTGCTTTTATCATTCCAATTCCATTCTTCATCCTTCTCAAATGTGCCGATTTCAGCGTCGAAATTAATCGCTGTATAGGTATAGGCATCTACGGTTGGGGAAACCTCGTATTCTCTCAAATAAGGGATGAACCCCAGAAATAGTCCCCAATCGGTATTGGCATCGGCAGAAAGCGAAACTCGTACTTCTTGCTCGAAGGTGCCGGTCAAATGAATCACAATGTTGCGCTGGCCGCCTGCATCAACTACAATATCGCAACTCACTTGAAGAGAAGCGCTTAAACCGGACATATCAACAAAATGTTGCAGTTCTGTACCTATATCGGCTTTAACACTCACATTTTCTACTTGCACTCTATTTCCGTTCAACCGCATAACATTGTGATCGGAGACAGATGAGCCATTGGCATACGTAATAGAGTAATTTTTCATATCGAATTCGCTATCTAGTTCTTTGAAGCTATCCGTATCGATTGCCAAAGCTGCTAAATACTGCGTAGCTTTATTCACAAATCCGCTTTCCAGAGCTTGCTCCTCGATTTGAGCTTCCATATCCGCTACATCGGTGTTCTGCAGCAACTGATTTCCTTCTATATTTTGCTGTGTATAGTAATCCATCGAAGCCGTTATTTGCTCTAGCGTTACATCTGTATAAGTAATGACTTCGTTAGTTCCCGAAGAACTGACTCCGGTAATTTGAGCATAGCCGGCAAGCTGGGACGAAGCATCACCGAATACACCTGTGTAGAAGGCGATGAAGTCACCTGCTTGTACAACGGTGCTTGCAGTAAGACCCAATTGTGCATATTTGCTGTCGCTATAGTTCATCGTATTCTCGCTTACCGTGATGGAGTGATTGCTTAAATCCCCATCCATATCTGCTGTATCGCTGACCGGCAAGACGTCTGGCGTAAAGAGAACTTTTTTGGCGTCTGCCGTTTCGTATGTATATGTGCTGCCGTCGATCGCCCGAATCGTTACATAAACCACTTCACCGTCATCGTCGACGCTTGTTGCCAGATTACGCTGATTCGGTGCAACTCCGTTATAAATAGCAACGGTATTGCCGACTTGTATTTTCTGTTTCCCATTATATTGGAATGTACACTCTGTAGCGTTACCCACCGATTGAACGGCTCCGTCATCGCCGGTATTCAAGTCTATAACAGGAATCGCACCAGGGGTAACAGCCTTACCATTCTGGGTCATATTCGTGACTTCCGAAGAAGGAATATAAATCAAGTCAGGATTCAGAGTCACATGCTGTACTTCTTGTTTAGCAATGGTAAATACGTATGTTCTAGTGGATTTATCTTGGCCTGTAAAAGAAAGATTGGCGTTATTCAGCTTGAGCTGATAGGTGCTGCCTTCTTCAAATGCACCACCATTTGCACCTACTGTAAATTCGCCATTGGAGCCCTTTACTCGAATACCCACATGAGTTGCAAAATCAGGATGAGTTAGCGCTTCAAAGGTCATTTCAGCTTTAACTCTATCTGCTGTCATGCTTCCTGTACCATCGATTACTTCAATCGTAAAGCTTTTGTCCTGATCCAACATGGTTACACTAGGAATAGTTTGAGTTTCGAATGGTTCTTCATATCTTGCGTATAACGTCATATTTCTGTTGACGATAGCATCTGTATATACTGGCTCCGACAAAGCGCTATCTTTATACCAGCCAACGAAAATAGAGCCTGACTTCATTGGATCCGGAAGATTATTCAGCGTCGCTCCTTGCTTGAGAGAAAGGCTGTTAATGGCCGAACCGCCGTTTGTTTCAAAAGTAATAATATATGGACCTGCGTTCGTGTCGCCTGGGTTAGCGCCATTACCGCTGCCAGAGTCGGGTGTTGATGTTGATGTTGATGTTGATGTTGATGTTGATGGTGTTGATGTTGGTGTTGGTGTTGATGGTGTTGGTGTTGGAACTACTCGATTCTGGGTAGTCCATGTCTTCACAACTTCATTGTTTCGCATGAAGAAAACAGCCGCTTCCGCGCGAGATGCATTTGACTTTGGATTGGAATTACCGCTTGCATCTCCATGAAGCAAGCCTGCCCGCCAAAGCTTTACGACCGCATCCACCGCCCAAGGCGAAATATCGGCTGTGTCGTTAGGTTTAGAGGTCAGGCTGGCGTTCGTCTGATAAGGTATTTTATAGCTTTCAAAATACCTCAAAGTCAGCGTTGCCATCTGTTCTCTTGATATAGCAGCGTTCGGCGAAAAATTATGGTCACCTATACCGCTTGTAATGCCTTTTTCAATTGCCCATTGCACATAAGGTGCATACCAAGTGCCTGCTTGTACATCTGAGAAGGAGGAAATTGAATATTGGCTGATGTCCACTCCTGCCATTCGCCCAAGTGCAGTTACATACATGGCACGAGTCATTGTGCCTTTGGGCGAGAAGCTGTCATTATCCGTACCGCCGAATATTCCGTTTTGTTTCACATACGTCACAGCATTATAGAACCAGTCCGTCGTTTTAACATCTTGAAATGAATTTATCGGAGCACTCGATGAGTTTAGAGATCCTTGCTCTTGTACTGCTGCAGGTGCGTCAGTACTCCGTTCAGCGGCCGCGAACCCTGGTGATACTAAAGATACGAGCATACAAATCAAAAGCGATAAATTTATAATACGTTTATACAAGCGTGTTTCCCCTCCCGCAATTTGTCTAAACTTTCCGCAGAATAATGTCGATTTCTGCTTCACCATATCACAGTCAGTCTAAACAAATCCTAAACAAATGCTAGTGAAAAGGGAGCATCCCTCCGTTATTTTTCATAACCTTGGGACACTCCCTTTATGGAGGAATATGCGTCAATTTATATCCAGCAATCTCCTGACCGTTTCCTTCGGCTTAATCCCGAACTCCGTCAGAAGCAGCATTCTTAATACCTCGTACTGCTTGATCGCCGAGATGCGGTCATCCGCCATAACCAGCACGCGAATGAGCCGTTCATGAATGGACTCATTTAGCGGATCATGTACAAGCGCCTTCCGCAGCAGTTCCGCAGCCGCATCATATTGCCCCTTCTTCTCCTCACGTTCATGAAGGCGAAGCAAGGTTGCGACGTACTCGCTTTCCAGGCGAACTCGCGTCGGCTCTGCCCATTCGTACGAAGTGCCAGCCATAAAGCCCTCTCCGTATAATTGGACAAGCTCACCGGCATAGTCACGCAGCTTTAAGTCGTCGATTTGCGCCTGTGCGGCCAGCAAACGATCCCACTCATCGAGATCACAGTACAACTGGCTTATATCGATTCGATAACCGCCTTCCACATGCTGGACGATACCGTCAATTCCGATTTGACTTAAAGCTTTTCGCAAATAGTGAGTCGTTGTATTAAACTGGGCCCCTGCCCGGTCTACCTCCACCTCTCCCCACAAACGATCGAGAATTTGATCTCTACTTACTGCCTCGCCGCGATGGTAAATGAGGAATGCCATCAATTCCTCAGTTTTGGAAGTCCGCCATTTGACCACAGAGCCATTCTCTGTCTCTACGCGCAACCGTCCGAAACATCGGATATTAACTCGTGGATGTGCGTCATAAACATGGAACGCTTGCAGCACGAGACGCGCATAACTTAATGCGTCCTTCGATCCCGCACCTTTGTCTCCATTCGACTGCACATAAATAGACAACAGCTCTGCCATCGCCGAGCCTTCGTCCACGAAACTGCGAATAAACCCTTGAGGTTTGGCGAGACGCAAAGCTTCAGCCAGCTTCGCAAGTGCTGGCTCCATTTGATTGTCGCCATATAACATCATGCTTTGTAAATTCAGAATGTGAATGCGGTCCCGCAGACGGTCTTCCTTCGTCAACAGATGATACAATCTTGCTGCGAGAGATAGCGCTGATTCGAATTGTCCGCATGCGGCCAGCACGCGAACGAGCACCAATTGTTCGGAAACTTGGTCCAGCGTTGCTTCGTCCGAGTGCGACATCCCGCAGTGCTCCAACCATCGCTGAGCAGACGCAATGTCGCCTTGACGCACCGCTAAGCTCACCTGTTCCGCTTCGATTTTGCGTATGAATATCTCATAATCGGGTGAATCGATCATCAGCTTAAGTTGTTCTAGCAGTGTCGCTGCTTCTAGTGAGTTCCCCTTTGCTTGCTGAATTCTAGAAGCTGCCACAAAGAGCTGATACCGATTGCGAGACACCGGCGCGAATCCGTCTACATGCATAATGCGGTTTAGCCAGTCCTCTGCTTCCTCCAGCCGATTCCACTCGTACAATACCTTGGCATAGGAAGCATACATCGGTGTCGCATACGGATGGTTAACACGATCTCTCCAATACTCTATCATCCGAATGAAAAATTGTGCTGCACCATGGTAATCGTTAATGTAGCCCAGATGGTCTTCAAACTCTTCGACCGAATAATGCTTATTGTTGCCTCCTTGAATAAATAAGCTTTGTTCGAGTGCAAACGTATCTCCACGGATAAAATAGTCAGCAGTGCTCAGAAGGTCTTTCTTCACATAGGCAGCAGTACCGCAGAGATAATAGATGTCCCCCATGGTCATGCGCCATACGTCAGCATCTATATGATCCTTCAAAGCTTGGTAACGAACACGAAGCCGTTCCGCTCGATCCGGAATGTTATGAAACTGCCGAACGCCGACCATCACGAGCAAATAAAAAAGTTCAACAAGCGGTCGGCTCGCTACATATTGCTCAGGCACTTGCATCACCCAACGAGCAACGACGGTGTTCTTGCCTCCAAGAAGTTCGTACAGATGCGCTTCAATCAGGCGAGCTACATCTTCATACTGCCGTCCCGCCAAATAATGTTCCGCCGCTTCTACAATAAACCCGTTATGTTCGTGCCATTGCGCGGCACGCGCATTCGCCTGAATCCATAGCTCAGGCCATGTTCGAGCAAGCATCGACTGCAGGAAATCAGACAGCAGATGGTGATAGCGATACCAGTTGCGTTGATCGTCCATAGGAATGATGAATAGCTGAAGCTGTTCCAGTTGTTCCAACTGCTGCTGACCCCTCGCTTGACCGGTCACCGCCTCGCACAATGCATAATTCATTTGGCTTAACACGGAAGTTTGCAACAAAAAATCGCGCATCGCCTCTGGCAGATCGCGAATGACTTCCTCGAGCAAGTAATCGGATATGTGCTGCTGATGGCCGCTGAATTGACGGATCGATTCAGTCACATTGCCGCTTCGTTTCAGTGAGATGGCCGCAAGTCGCAAGCCGCAAATCCAACCCTCGGTTTGGTCATACAGCATATTGAGCTGCTCAGTCGACAGCTTCAACTCCGTCGTCTCTCGGAAGAAATCGTTTACTTCTTCTGGTCGGAACCTCAATTGCTCGATCGTAATCCGCCGCATCTCGCCTTTTGCAAATAATCTTGCTGTCGGAAATGGGAGGTCGTTGCGACTTGCGATATATAAATGAATGTGGTTTGGAAGGTGTTCAAGCAAATAGCTCATCGAATTCTGGATTGCTGGCATCGTCGCCAGATGATAATCGTCAACCATGACGACCAGCTCACCCGGCAGTTGATTCAACTCGTTTAGTAGCATGTTCATCGCCGACTCCATCGATGTGGAAGATGCAGAGGATCCCTCCACCAGCAAAGGCAAAGTGGTCAGGCCAAAGTCCTCGATATGATTCTGGATCGAAACGATGACCATGTTCCAGAAGGTACTCCAATCATCGTCCTGCTTGCTCAGTGACACCCATGCAACAAGCTTGCCGCTTTGTTTGGCCCATTCGCTTAGCGCCGTCGTTTTCCCATAACCAGATGGAGCGAATAAGAGCGTAAGCTTCGCGTCCATACCCTCATCAAGCAGACGAAGCAGATCCGTACGAGCAACCAAGGTGTGCCGTACATAAGGGATGTGCATTTTAGTTGCGGTAATCATCGAAAGCCCTCCATAAGACAAAAAATGAGTAATTAGGAGTAACTTCGACATTCAAGTCGTAAATTCCTGTGCTTTCGGCTGTACAACACATGCCCCATAGCCGAATTTGCGTGGGATGACAATTGGGAAGAAGGTTGACTCGTTATTAATGACCGTTATAATTCGCCCTACTTGTGATACGGTTCACCGCTCTGTCTGTAACGGCAAGTTTTAAGGCCATCCTTTGCGGTATGTCCTTAATTTTATGAACATAGTCTCTATACTATTTTTTCGTAACCGGTATCCAAATCTCGCTCCTGAAATTGGGGGAAGATACATCCTTGCCTTCATTCCATAATATTTCCGGTCCCCTTGCTACCTCATAACTTGCGGAAGGGAACCATTCCGAATAGATGCGCCCCCAGACATTTTGTAAAGTATCGGGAAACGGTCCGACAGCTTCGAAAACGGCCCAGGTCAATGCGGGAACCTCTAATTTCGCAAAATTTTCAGGACACTCCTCGGATGTAGCTGCACCTATATAATGGTCAAGCTCTCCCTTCTCCTCCATTCGCCCTTCAGAAAAATTTGTCGATGCTGAAATCAACCCCTGTGGTTCAACATTAGAGAGCTTTTTCAATTGGTCGATGTCTAGGCTGGTTAAGCCTTTCCACATCGATGCAATTTCTGAACTCACGCCATTAAATTGGATAGGCACCTTTTTCGTAATACCTACAATACGGAACGATTCTTTCTCAACGATACGATAATTCATTTCGCATCCTCCCTGAATAGTTAATTGGAAGGTCATTCGAGGATAGGCTTTTAAAGATGGGGCATGAGACCTAACCGAAGAGGGCGGAACCCCATGCAAGACTTGGAAGGCCCTAGAAAAGGCATCTGCCGAGCTATAACCGTATTTCACTGCCACGTCCACAATTCTTAAATCACCGGCTTGAAGCTCGAATGCCGCAAGGGTCAGGCGTCTCCGGCGGATGTACTCCGATAGCGTAATGCCTGCAAGGAAGGAGAACATTCTTGAAAAATGATAGTCCGAACAACAAGCCAGCCTCGCTGCTTCCTTCAGATCTATGTCTTCATCAAGATTCTCTTCAATATAGTGTAAAGCTCTATTCAGATTTGCAAGCCAATCCATTCAAATGACCTCCCTTCAGGTACAGAATAACAAGATTCGGAAGTACCCATCCGACATCTCATGCACAGTTTTGTTGGGTTACCCTTCTCATACCTATACCGTTTACAATTCCTCTTTCTGTAAATTGCCTAATAGCATCACTAGCATATGATCCTTCAATATCAGAATAACTGACTGTTATATCCTGTTGAAACAGTCACTCATAAGTATATTTCTTCTTGATTGATAGGCATTTTGCTCTCAATCCACCAAGTTACTAAACTAAGCACGGCTCCGATGTACGCCTCTATTTTAATTTGCTGTACTATTCCACATATTCGTACTTTTCAATAAAAACCCGCACTTGATTTCGACCAGCTCTTTTGGCAGCATAAAGTGCTTCATCAGCTTTAAGAAGAAGTTGATGGATTGTTTCCTCCACAGCTCCTGTCGTTACGGATACCCCAAAACTTGAGGTAATCGTTACCAATTTTTCATTTTCAACTAGAGGCTTCTGTTCAATGCAAAATCTAAGGTAATTAGCGAAGTTTTCCCCTTCCGCTAGTGTATAACCAGGTAAAGCGAGTACAAATTCTTCACCACCATATCTAGCAAATAGTATATGTTCTCCCATCTCAGCCTTACATATTTGAGCCACATGTACTAGCATTTGATCTCCGGTTTGATGCCCATAAGTGTCGTTCACTTTTTTGAAAAAATCAATATCAAATAGAATAATCACAAAGGATGATAATTCACCCTTTGCTTTCATTAAGCTTTGCTCACTTTTCTGGAAAAAGGCACGACGATTGTATATTTGTGTAAGATCATCAAAATAGGCTTGATGCTCTAACTTTTGTTGTAATGTATGTAGCTCTGTTATATCCGTAAATATAATTAGTAAGCCAGAGTTATTATTAGATTGTTGAAGCATAGAAATACGTAGCTGATATATATAATTACCTTGATGAATCGTAACATTCAATTTATCTGAGATCGTATCTAATTGAACAGGGAATGATTGATCCGTTAGCATATACCAAACTTGATCAAATGGCTGCCCTAACGTTGATCGATCCAATTCACTAAACATACTTTTACAAGCTTGATTATATTCGATTAATTGATAGGTATCATTAAGCACAATGACACCATCGTTCATACTATTAAAGATCGTTTCCTTCGCAATTGGCATTATTGATAACATTCGAGAGGAGGTAATAGACCAAAGGTACAAAACAGAAGAAAACCAAATAACCATGGGTACAGGATCGATACCATCGGGTGTCACTCCTATGAATAATAAAAATGCAGTCATTATTGGAAGCAATTGACCGCAGATGAGGGCAAATAATTGAGATCGATATACACTAACGGTTTCCTTCCAGCGTGAAAGCAGCAATAAGAGCGCAGCTAACATACAACAGAAAATGTAAATATTATGTACGGCAAACCATGCCCCATACTCAATCTCACTATATGGAGCCCCAAGCACCGAATGGATATCATATATTCTATAGTAAAAATGATGGGATTCATTAGTTACATTGATGAGAAAAGTAATACAAGGCATTGTAAGTAGAGCGATTATTCTTTTTCTCGTTATTTTATAACCCAAATATTGCATGACAAACATTAATCCTAACGGAGGGAAAAATGGCATCCCTGCATACTGTACAATATTCCAAAATCTAAGCTGTTCTAACGAAGTCGATGTTAAGCTAAAGGCATAACCAAAGCAATAAATCATTGAAGTTAATGTATTCCACATGAACAAATTAGCGATATTTGTATAATAATGTCTCCTCCAATAAGTAAAGACAAGTATAGACAAATTCAGAACAGCCGAAGTACAAACTAATGTTATATATGCTGCTAGCTTCGAATCCAATAGGTATACCCACTTTCATACAATACATATATTTACGTTAACACGATTAATATAAGATGTTGATTTGTGCCTTGAACCATTTACAGGATTCCGTCCACATCACTATTATGTCTGTACTACCCACATCGTATTGATTATTGCTTCATGAAATAGATTGTTTTTAACTTAGCATGACACTCATGACAGTAGCAACACATTTAGCCAATCAGTAATGCTATGATTACTATTTCGTCTATACCGATCACCAAATAGTTTGTACAACATTACGTAATTCATCACTTCTATTGCATTGCAAACAAGTACCCATCGATTGGATGGGTACTTGTTTTTATTTCTAATTATAAAGGCTTCCCCATGTACGACATAAGTCAACTAAATCCATTTAGAATTTTGTAAGGCGCTTGCAGATCTATTCGTATTGTACAGAACGTGCAAGTGCCGCAACAGAGCCGCGAAAATCAGGTCTGCCGTCATCCGTCCACAACAGCTCCGCTACAAATGTATGGCGATTCGGATCGTATAGCGGATCTCCTACAATATGCTTATACGTTCTTGCGTGGAACACAAACAGCGTCTTCTCACCAGTCTCTGACACCGTAAAACTATTATGACCAGGACCATACATCGAGATGCTCTCATCAGTCGTGAGAACCGGTACTTTCGACTTGCGCCATGAGGCAGCATCGAGCAAATCCGAGTCCGCATCGGCTTCAAGCAAGCCCATGCAATAATTGAAATCAGTAGCGCTAGCAGAGTAAGTAAGGAATACCCGATTATCTTTGCGAACAAATGCCGCGCCTTCGTTCACTTTATACCCGATGATCTCCCAGTCATATTCGGGCATCGTAATCATCGTTTGCGCCCCAATCAACGTCCACGGATTGCTCATTTTAGATATGTAGAGATTAGAGTTGCCTTCGATTTCCGGATCCTTTTGTGCCCATACGTAATAGAGGCTACCATTGTGCTCAAAGGTAGTGGCATCGAGGGAGAAGCTTTCCCACGCGGTACGAACCTGTCCTCTTTCCGTCCAGCTGCCTTCGAGCGGATTTGTATTTTCATTCTCCAGTACATACATCCGATGGTCGAACAAGCCTTCTGTCGTTTCCGACGTATGCGCGGCAGCGAAATATACGTACCATTTTCCATCAATAAAATGCAGCTCTGGCGCCCAAATATTGGCGCTAAGAATGCCAGTCTCTCTCTTTCTCCAGATCACTATAGGAGCTGATGTAATAAGCCCTTCAAGGTCCTGTGCCCTACGGATTTCAATCCGATTATACTCTGGAACCGAGGCCACGAAATAATAATAACCATCTGAATGTCGGCATATAAAAGGATCAGCTCGTTGCTCGATCAATGGTTTAATGACGCGTAACTCCTCTTGTTGGACTCCCATCTTATCACCTATTTCATAAGTAATAGATACTAACCTTTAACAGCACCCGCAGTCATACCATCAATGAAATATTTCTGGAAAGCGATAAACAATATGAAGATTGGAATGATGGAGAAGAAGGAGCCCACGATCAGAAGGTCATAGTTATTCCCATAAGGAGTTAACAATGTTTTTAACCCGATTGGCAGTGTATATTTATTTTGATCTCCCAACACCATGAATGGCCACAATAGATTATTCCAGCTATTCATACCATTCAGAATGGCCATTGCCGCAAAGGAAGGCTTCATAATCGGCATAATCACTCTGAAATATATCGCATATTCGTTTGCTCCATCAACTCGCCCAGATTGAATAATTTCTTTGGGTATGCTTCTGAGATATTGCCTAAAGAAGAATATCGTCCCGGCATTAGCTATACCCGGCAGAATGATTGCCGAATAGCTATTCACCATTTGCAAATCATTTATTAAGCTGTACAAAGGAACCAGCAATATTTCAAATGGCACCATCATAATGAGCAACACACATATAAAGAGGAAGTTCTTACCTTTGAAATCATACGCTGCAAAACCAAATGCAACAAAAGCGCTTACAAACAGTGTTAAAGCAACCTGAATGATTGTTAACGTCATACTGTTCCAAAACCATACAAAATAATCATGTTGTCCAGTAAATAAATAGATAAAATTATCAAAACTCATTATTTCAAAATTCAAACTTAAGTTAAGACCATATCTTATTAAAGCTTCACCTGGTTTAAAGGAAGAGAGGGCCACTGCATAGAATGGAACCATAATTATAACGAATAGTATAATAAAGATACTAATTATGACTATTCTAGCAATTAAGTTGTTCTTCATCTGACTAGTGTCCATTTTAATCCTCCTCCTTTTTGAACATTCCACTAAATTTCAACTGCGTTAAATTGATAATCATAGCAATGACTAATAGAACGATACCAACTGCTGCAGCGTAACCGAGCTTATTCTTCTCAATTCCTTGTCTATACAAATATCCCACTATAGTTAGGCCAATATTTTTCGGTGAATTGTTACCGTTAAACATCATTAAGCTCTCGGTAAACATTGCCAAACCTGCATAAACACTAATTGTCGTAACATATATCGTGGTCGGCTTCAATAATGGCATTGTAATCGATCTGAACTTCTGCCAAGCAGATGCCCCGTCAATTGAAGCAGCCTCATAATAATCATTGTCAATGTTTTTCAAACCAGATAGATAGTACAGCATATTAACACCTGTCCATCGCCAACATGCAAGAATTAATAGTGCAGCCATACTCCATTCTGCATCTTTCAAGAATTTAGTAGGCTCTACACCAAATAGACCTAGAAAACTGTTCATTAATGAACCATCCATTTCGCCGAATGTTAGGCGAAAAATAGTACCCGCCACTGCGACAGATGTCAATGCAGGAAGAAAGAACGAAGATTTAAAAAACTCCCTCCCCAGCATTAACTTACTGTTTATCATAACTGCAAATAACATTGGGAAAGGGATTAACAGCACTAAGGTTCCTAGCATGTATACAACGCTATTTTTAATAGCCGTCAAAAACACTTTATCTGTGAATAACTTCGAATAATTCGCTTCACCAACCCATTTTGGATCCTGTCCCAACATCCTATCCTGAAAACTCATTACAAATGAATTTACAAGTGGATAAGACCAGAATATCAAGAATATGATTATGAATGGCAACACAAATACATAAGGTGCAACCTTTTGAGAGTATACAAATTTCTTTATCATAATCCCACTCTCCCTTGACTATGACTAAACCTGCCGAGCACCATTCTTGCCGACAGGCTTAATCATAACCATTTACTTATTATTTTTATTTCAATTCTTGTTCAATTGCTGCCTGTGCTTCATCGAGAGCTTCCTTCACGTCTTGGCCATCTTCAAAGATCGCATTCAGAGTAACCGTATTGAGCACATTGCCGATCGTCGGTGAAGCTTTTACGGATTTGATAGCTCTAATTTCGTCTTTGATTTCATTCAAAGTATCAAATGCATTTGTTTTAAAATACTGGACGTATTCGTTATCTGGGTTTTTCGTTACAGCCTCATCTTTCCATACTTCCATATTGATCGGGTCAAATCCAAGTGTATTCCAGATTTCAGTAGTAGCTTCTTTCGAAAGCTTAGCAAAAGCTACAAACTCTTTTGCCAACTGAACGTCTTTACCAGTCTTAGTAACAACTGTGCCAGTACCGCCTAAGCCAACGGAACGAGGATTACCTTCTTCGAATACAGGCAATGGAGCAATTGCATACTTACCTTTAAGGTCCTTCATTTCGTTTACAAAGCGGGACATGTACCACTCAGGCATCAATGCGCTTGCGTAGTTGCCTTTGTTGTATTCGCCTTTTGCTTCTTCTGTGTCGGGTTGTCCGCCTGGGATCGTATGAATAACATTATTCTTCTGCAGGTCGACTAACATTTCAAACGCTTTAATCATCTCAGGTGAGTTAACTTTTGGATTGCCATTTTCATCTGTAAAATCAGCGTTTTGCTGAGCAAGTAACAGCGAGGCTTGCCACGTAGCGGATGTATCAGCAGTACCTAAGTACTTACCAGTCTTTTCATAAACCTTGATACCTGCTTGTTTGTAATCTTCCCAAGTTTTGATTGTCTTGTAGTCAACACCTGCTTGTTCGAGAATTTCCGTGTTGTAGAAAGCAAGCGTAGCACCTACGTGATAATCAAAGCCATAAACCTGGTCAGCTTTGGTGTAAATATCGACACGTGAGGGAACGACAACGTCTTTGTATGGTGCAAATACATCATTCAAAGATTCCAGTGGAACGTTGTCCCCTTCCAAGAATTTAGGGAACTGACCAAGCTCGATATCCGCAATATCAGGAGCACCTTTTCCGCTTGTAACTGCCAATAAGAGCTTGTTGTGCATATCATCGTAAGGCATAACCGTTACATTCAACTTAATCTGTTTGTCTGGATTCTGTTGGTTCCATAACCCCAGCATTTTATCCAAATGCTTGCCATGCAAATCTACGAATGTCCAAAATGACATTTCTGTTGCATTCTCACCGGCATCAGCGCCTAACTGCTGTGTTTCCGTTGATGAACTGGAAGACTTACTACATGCCGACAAAACTAGTGACATCATAAGGATTGTAACGATGGAGAGTAATGTAATGCGTTTTTTCATTTGTTCGTCATCCTCTCTTTTTTTGTTACTCATTTGAGATGCTGGGTGACTGGTCACTTCTGTTAATTTAAGCGGTTTCAATACGTCTCGTTACCAACCTTCTTAACATGATTCTAACCTTTCAATGAAAAGACCCCTTCGTAAAAAATTTCCTAATTCTGTATTGTAAGCGCTTTATAAAATGCATTATAATATATACGTAATATATTTTATATAACCAATTGATTATAAAAATCATTAAATTTTAAGGGAGATGTACTTATTTGAAAAAGCTGGTGCTCTACAAGCAAATTCAAGAAGATATTGTACAGAAAATTAAATCTGGGCAGCTTCGGCCAACGGACCGCGTCCCTTCTGAACAAGAATTAATGGACGAATTCAAAGTAAGTAAAATAACCGTCAAAAACGCCTTAACCCAGCTAGCTGATGAAGGATTAATTATACGCGTACAAGGCAAAGGCACATTCGTCTCTTCTAGTCTTGATGTTTCTAGCATTGATTCTCCATTATCTCCACACAGCGCGTCGTCCTTGCCGCTCATCGGCTTCATTATTCCGACGATGGTAACCCGTGTCATTCAGAAGCTCGTCGACTACACGGAACAATTCCTGTCTGAAGCTGGCCTCAGCATGGTACTAAGCATCACGCGAGAGTCCTCCTCTATCGAATCGAACGCCATTCGTACACTAACGGGGCTCGGTGTGAAGGGACTGATCGTTTTTCCAACAGAAGATGAGAAGTACAACGAATCACTACTGCGTCTGTCGCTCGATAAATTCCCATGTGTGTTCATCGACCGCTACCTGCGCAACATTGAGACATACACGATTACATCAGACAATTACGGCGGTGCATATAAGGCTGTCTCTCATTTGCTATCCAAGGGTCATCATCAAATTGCGCTCATCTCACCTGAGAATGCCAATACAGCCATCGAGGATCGCACGCTCGGCTTCGAGAAGGCGTACACAGATCGAGGTATATCAATCGACAAGAGCTTGTGGTGTCACATCCCTCTCGACATTCTACGCGGTAAGCAAGCATTGGAGTATGTAAGCGACTTCTTGCAGGGGCATAGTGGAATTTCGGCAGCTTTCTCCTTAACCGAAGAAACCGCACGCCTTACATCGGCTGCTATCAGCCGTCTGAACAATCACTCAAATATCGATTTGCTATCTTTCGATAATCCAAATCTTTCATTCGTAGCTTATGTACAGCAGGATGAACAGGAAATGGCACGAACAGCCGTAAAGCTGTTACTTGAACAGATAGAGAATATTTATTCACCTAAGAACGCCGTCATTCCCGTGCAGCTCATCTTCCCCTAACTATTTCATTGGACTTTATCGACACTCTAGGAGCACCTTCAGTAGAAGTTGTCTTCTTTTGCGTTCCAGCGCATAGAGTATAACAATATATCATAAAGGTGCTAGCGGCCAAAATGGGAGATTCGCTCCACTTTGTTACGAAAACCGCTGATTCATACGGATGAAACCGATCTTCGGGTCGGGGAGTGAGTGTCAAGGAATCTCAGAGCATGACGATCATGAAGGAATATTCAAATGTCTCCAGGAACTCAATGAGGAAATAAATATGAAAATGTTTATATGAGCAAATAATTTTCTAGGCGCTGGATGGAGTAAGATCGAGTAGGGATGACATGCCGAGTGTACCGACTTGTACATCGACCGAGCCCCCACCATAGTAGATTGTAAGATATTCATACTGATTTGAGACCATCTTTTATTCACGATATTTAACTATTTTATTGAAAGGTATCGACTAACAAAAAAAGCCTTCTTTCGAAGGCGTTGATTAGGCTTCTCATCAAATAAAAAAAGACCATTTCGGTCTTTTGTGCAACTTCGAACACCCCAACTCATGTTACAATACAACCTGAACTCATACTTTACGAAGGCGGTTGATACTGTTGATTTACATCATCAAATTTGTATACAGCTTTGTGCTTCCTCCAGGACTTTTCATCCTACTTCTGCTCGGTCTTGTCATTTGGTTATGGAAAAAGAACCGTCGTCCTGCGCTTGTCCTGCTTGGCGTTACACTGCTTATGTATTTCTCCATGACTTCCTTAGTCAGCGATGCGTTAATCGGAGGTTTAGAACGAAAATATCCTCAACCGGATACATTGCAAGGAGATGTTATCGTTGTGCTTGGTGGAGGTGCAAGCTCCGGGACACCGGATATGGATGGCGAGGGCAACTTATATGGATCAGCAGCAAATCGGCTAATTACAGCTGTACGACTACATCATGCGAGTGATTTACCCATCCTATTCTCTGGTGGACAAGTCTTCTCCGACAGCGGCAATGAAGCGGATATCGCCAAAAGACAACTCCTTGGACTCGGTGTCCCCGAAGAGGATATCCTGACCGACAATCAATCTCTTAATACGGAGCAGAATGCTGTAAATACCGCCGCAATCCTACAAGAGAAGGGACTTAAGCGTCCTGTACTAGTCACATCAGGGTTTCATATGCCCCGCTCGATGCAGCATTTCAAGAATGCAGGGCTAACAGCGCAAGCTTTTCCTACAGATTATATCGCCAGCGCTGAATTTTCGTTGCAACCCTCAAAGTTCACTCCTTCGCCAGGAGCCATCTCCACTACAGGCACAGCCTTGAAGGAGTATTTAGGTCTTCTTGTTGCTCATCTATTTAATTAGATCTGTGAATTTTGCATTGGTTACCCCTGCAAGAAGCTGCGGTGATACATCCATTTGTTGACCAATTTTCCCGGCGCTAACGGCTATCGTTTCCTGACTTTCTGCGCTGCTATCAATGAACGTTGGATATAGCTTTTTCATACCGACTGGTGAACATCCACCACGGATATAACCCGTCCACTTCTGTAAGTCTTTCACTGGCAGCATCTCAATCTTTTTCTCTACGGCGGCCTTGGCCGCCTTTTTGAGATCAAGCTCCTCAGCAACTGGTATAACAAATACATAAAGATTCGCTCCGCTATGAGCGACCAAAGTTTTAAAAACCGTCTCTACCGCCTTTCCAATCTTCTCCGCAACTGCCGTACCATGGATTAGTCCATCCTCATTGTCATACTCAAACACTTCATATCCAATTTTCTTCGCATCTAGCATTCGCATCGCGTTGGTTTTAGTTACTGTCATATCTGATCTACCTCTCTTTAATCTATTCGATACTATATGGTCAAAGAGGCCCCAAAGCCAACATGGCTCACAGGACCTCTTATTGCTGCGTTCCCATTAATCTCTGGGATAATTAACTTGCATAATATCCATAAACGGAACTTTTTCGATACCTTCGTTTTTACTGATGTGTACTTTTCCAGTCCGTGAATCCATTTCAACAATTGTTCCACGCACCTGATCTTCTTTTCCCCATACGGTTAATAAGATCTCAGAACCTTCTTGCTTGGCTTCAACTAACTGATTACCTAGCTCTTCAAGTACAAATTCATCTCTTGTGGGCCGCTTGGCCACTTTTACTTTTGCCACTCTACTCCTCCAATAAGCGATTACAGGTATTAAGTATTTTAAAATACTAAGTATGAATGCTCTCGTTTATTATATCATGTTTCAGTTTAAGGCTCGAACCCCTTCTGGCTCAAGAAAAGCTCATCTTCATTAAAAACACTCCGGAGTCCATCGTACACTCTGCGATAAGCCGCCGGATCGTACCATTCTTCCAATTGCAGCTCTTCATAAAGGGAATAAATACCTAATCTCCGTGTCCGTTTGCCCCCACTGCCATCTCCCATAAAATAATCGTCGATACAGACTCTATTCACCAAGCTCCTTAGGATCTCTGGAAAAGACGTACTGCTCGGCAATACCGGAGCGATGGTAGCTTGAACAGGAACGCCCGCTTCAAGCAGTAATTGCAGTGTCTTTAATCTTGCAGATATGGGCGGAGCACTTGGTGTGAATTTTTTGCGAATATCTTCACGATCCGTCTCTACAGTCATACTCACGCGAACCTTATCTTCTAAGCGTAATAATAAATCTATATCTCTGCGTACGAGCGGACTGCGCGTCTGCACGAACAGAAAATCGGGCGGGGTCTCCACCATAACCTCCAGCAAAGCTCTGGTTACCTGCTCCTTATGCTCTATCGGTTGGTAAGGATCTGTGCTAGAGGACATAAAAATGGAGACCGGTCCTTTAGATTTTGCTTTCTGGAGTTCTTTGCGCAAAATAGCTGCGGCTTCTTGTTTGACATCTACCCACGTTCCCCATTCCTCTTGACGAAACAGTGAAACGGGCATTTGACGCACATAACAATAAGAACAGCCATAAGTACAGCCGGTATATGGATTTAAAGAATGACTGTATCCGTTCAGATAACCCGTCCCTTTATTAAGTAAGGTCTTTGGGGTCTTGTACTGGATCTCATTGTTCATAATGTTTGAGCAGTCTTTCCACTTTCCAAATGAAGCAGCCTCGTCTTCATCTCTAATCCCCCGCGGTAACCAGTTAATGTTCCATTCTTACCAATCACTCGGTGGCAGGGCACCGTAATTAGTATCGGATTTGCACCTATGGCCGTCCCTACCGCGCGTACTGCAGCAGGCTTTTGAATATATGTGGCGATGTCCGAATAAGACCACGTTTGTCCATATGGAATTTCACATAACGCTTTCCACACCGCGAGTTGAAATGGAGTCCCACGATAGTCAAAAGGAATGCTGAATGCCTGCCGTACCCCTTGCAAATATTCGATCAGTTCCTGTACAAATGGAACCATTTTCTCATCGTCCTGCACCAGTTCACTTTCAGGAAATCTACGGCTGATCCAGTCACTCATCTCTTCGAATGGCTTCTGCTGCGACCCCACATAACTTAATCCTTTCTCCGACGCTGCGATATAGAAACTCCATTCCTTATAAGTTAGCAATGTCCAGTATATGATTGCACTTGGTCTACTCTCCATTTTTCTGTACCCCCAAGAATAATTCAGAATGATTCGTTAATTCTAATTTGTTAAGCTGTCGATACTTCGTTGGGGTAAGCCCCGTCTTTTTCTTAAATAAGGTAATAAAATACGACGTATTTGGCAGACCCACATGTAATCCAATATCAGCTATATCCCGATCCGTGGTAACCAAATATTCAGATGCCTGAACGATTCTCTTTTGCTGTATATAATCCACTGGCGTGATTCCCGTTACTTTCTTGAAGGTTCGATGCAGATGATAAGGGCTTCCATGACAGACTTCTGCCAGCGTTTCAAGAGTAAGAGGTTCATGATAATGTTTGTCGATATATTCAGTCATTACAGCCACCCACTCCTTATCCGGCAGCCGCTCACCCGTCGGTTTGCATCTTTTACAGGGACGAAATCCAGATTCTAATGCTTGTTCTGCATTTTGAAAGATACGTGCATTCTCCCGCTTAGGTGCTTTGGACTTGCAGGAAGGTCGGCAAAAGATTCCCGTAGTCTTCACAGCATAAAAGAATTTTTCGTTATAAGCTGCATCATTTTGCAAAATAGCCTGCCATTGCTCCTCAGTCATCTTTTCCACTTCTCCACTCTTATCCATACGCTTCACCTCTAAACCAAGTATACCCCGCTTCAGGGTCATCTGTACTCATTCTAGAATGTAAAAGCAAGATAGTGAAATCCAAGAATGGTGAGATTGCTCGTAATTACACTTTGTTTATCGAATCCGCACTTCCTTTGTCAACCGTGCAGGGAGCAGCAATTGAACAACGAATTACTCATAACATGACTACCTGAACTGGAGGAATCAAAATGGAATTTTTGAAAACAAAGGATGCCGCAGAGCTGTTGTCTGTTAGCCAAACAACGATCAAACGTTGGGCTGCTATGTTCCCTGATTTTTTTCCAAAGGACCGATTTGGCCACTATACTTTTTCAGAGCAGCAAATCAGCTTGCTCACACATATTAAAGAATGTATTAATCACGGAGAACCACTGGAAGGTATTCAATTACCTGTCTCGAATGAAAATCAAATATCCAAGTCACCGCAAGATCCACTACATTCCACAGACACTGAGCCTATGCAAGATATATTGTCCCGGATTCATTATATTGAACGCACCCTTGATCAAAAAGCCGACGAAGTAGTCATGATACAGTTACTTCAGCAGCGTGAGGAGCTTGAGGATCTGCGGATAATGATCAAACAATTAGCGGCAACCCTAGAACCCATGCAAGCTACAAAAGTCAACGTCTTCACGTCAAATGAAGCTTCCCATCCCGTTACTAGTACAAGAATACCCTCTCCACCGAGGAAGCGCGGGCTATTACGTTCATTCTTTTTCCTGTAAGCCTGAAACACAAAAGAACCTACTTCTAACTAACGTTGAAGTAGGTTCTTATTAAATATCGTAGCATATGGATGACAAAGTCAGCGATTAACGGTTAGGTAATCCCCTATTGCTTCTGCAATAAAGCTGAGCCTGCGATTCCTGGATGCGTCATTTCGTATGGGTCCAGAATCAGATTGAGCTCTTCCTCGGATAGCACATTATACTTAAGGCACAAATCACGAACAGATTCTCCTGTCAAAATCGCCTCACGAGCAATACGAGAAACCACTTCGTAGCCCAAATGTGGGTTAACTGCGGTAATGATTCCGACACTCCGCTCCACATCCCGCTCTAGCTTCTCTTTATTGGCTTCAATACCAGCCAGACAGAAATCTGTGAAGACTTGGAAGGAGTTGTTCATGATGCTGATGGACTGAATGAGATTAAACACTAGAACTGGCTCCATAACATTCAGTTCCAGTTGACCCGCTTGGGAAGCCAGACAGATTGTATGGTCATTTCCTATCACTTGAAAAGCCACCTGATTGATGACCTCCGCCATTACTGGATTGACTTTACCTGGCATAATGGAGGAACCTGGCTGACGTGCAGGGAGTGAAATTTCATTAAATCCTGTCCGCGGACCAGAAGCCATGAGCCGAAGATCATTAGCAATCTTGGACATGTTCATCATACAGACTTTTAGGGCAGCAGATACTTCTGTGTATGCATCTGTATTTTGCGTAGCATCCACAAGATGATCTGCAGTAACTAGCGGCAATCCACTTATTTCAGCCAAATGCTCTACAACCACTTCGATATATCGAGGGTCAGCATTTAATCCAGTTCCTACAGCCGTTGCCCCCATATTCACTTCATACAAATGATGACGTGTATGTTCAATACGTTTGATATCTCTCTCAAGTACTCTGCGATAAGCCTCGAACTCTTGGCCCAGACGAATCGGCACTGCATCTTGTAGATGCGTGCGTCCCATTTTTATAACCGGATCGAATTCCTTGGCTTTGTCTGCAAATACCTCATGCATTCTGCGCATAGTAATAAGCAGTTGTTCCAGAAGAGAAAGCGTCGCAATATGAATAGCCGTAGGGAATGCATCATTTGTAGACTGTGCCATATTCACATGAGAGTTGGGACTTAAATGACGATAGTCTCCTTTTTCATGACCAAGCAGCTCTAATGCTCGGTTAGCAATGACTTCATTGGCATTCATATTTAACGAGGTACCTGCACCACCCTGTATAGGGTCTACAATAAATTGTTCGTGCCATTGACCTTCGATGATCTCATCTGCTGCTTTCACAACAACTTCTCCAAGCCCACGATAGAGCCTGCCAATTTCCATATTTGCAAGCGCAGCGGCTTTCTTTACGATCCCCATCGCTTTGATTAATTCATTGTGCACTCTATAACCCGTAATTGGAAAATTCTCTACTGCGCGTAATGTCTGAATCCCATAGTATGCGTTCTTATCTACTTGTTTGCTGCCTAGAAAATCATTTTCTACACGAAATTCAGTTCCTGTCACAGTAAATCCCTCGCATTCTTTGAGTTAGGTTTGATCGGATTTAAGAAAGCGCATTCATACATATGTCTCACTTAGATATTAACCTTTATTGTGATAAATGTCTCTCATAAAATTAGAGATTAATGTAATTAATTTCAAATAAGATCACGAAAGCCTTGCCCTTAAAGGAAAGCTGGTTTTTATTAGGAGTAAATTTCCAAATAAAGCTATAGCAAAGTATGCACACTAATTAGATTCTATTGCAGTAAATGCATTAGAAGTTCATCGGGCTTTTTGCACACGGACTCTAAAGTGAAATCGAATCATAACTGTTCATATCGGATTATTACATAAAAAAAGCCGACCTTAAGGTCGACTCTATCCAAACTTTACTCACAAATATGTTGAGTTCTTATTAAACCGTATAGTTCTCCAAAGAGATCTTCTCACCATTCAGCAAAGCTCGCGGTGGCTCTGACTCGCTCTTCATACTCAAATGCAATCTATCGCCATTACTGGTCGTATAATGAGCTGCCAATCCGTCTTCCGTCTCAAATCGGGGTTCATTATGGGCCATAGCTATTACAAATGCATCCAGTCCGATGATTCCACGCTCTGCAGACTCCTTAACACCGATCGCCTCAACGATCACCCCACCCGGCATCCCTGTAGCTGTTACCTCAATGTATCCCTTATGTTTTTGCAGATGATATAGATGAGATAGATATATTGCGAAATAGACATCGCCAACGTGACCGAACAAGGCGTTCAGGCCTTGCATCCACTCCCCGTGAGGAAGAACACCGATAATCGTATTTTTTTCCCCCTGAGGAATGGGAAATAAAGAAATAACTACATTTTTGTGATAAAGGACCTCCATATAACGACTCTGATGGCGAGGATCTCCCGAATTGTAGTATTGACCTGGGTGGAAGAAATACAGCTGGTTCCCCCCACCCTCTCCACTTACAGGCAAGGAAAAAGCCCACCGGAGCTGTTCATTGTCGAATTCTTCTACTCGCTCCCACATCCCGCCTGCTGCATAATCCTCTGTAATATAGGCATAAGAATGAAGCAACGGTTGAGCGTTAGGATCTGCTGGGACTACCTTCTGTGTAATCTTAGTGGTTTCCACAGGCGTCTGGCGATTCATTGCAGCTGTTAAAGCCTCATTTGGTGCTTTATAGAACAGGAGTCCAGCGTATTCCGTACGTGGCATTGCCACTGAAAGCTTGAAGTCCCCGAATTGAATATAGTCATGAAGCACATTAGCATCTCCTGGTACATCATGTGGCCAACCTCTAGAATGTGCACCCACCCAAGCTCCGCGTAAATAAAACTCAGCTCTTACCATCCAAAGATGATCAAGCATCTCTTTAAGAGTAGTTATTAAATCCGTATCCTCTGTTGGGACAAGCTCCAAAGCGCAGGTAAACGCTTGTATCCAATGCCAGAACCACGGGAGACTGCCGTATTCTGGCATCCCCTTAGAGCGGATGTACGTCAATGTGTCCTTCAAACTTTGCCGACCATCTTCAACGAGCACATCATCTGCAAACAGAGTGCCAAAAATCAGCTTTGCTGCTGTATATTTCGCTTCATGATGTCCAAAAGTGATTACCGGCTTACGGTAGAAACCACTCCGATAAATGTGTCCAAATGCTGTATTCAGGACAATGCGAAGTTGAGCGTTTAGTGCTCCACCATATCTTTTGCAAAAGTAAACCAGCAAGCTGCCCATAATTTCCACAGGTAACTCATGCGGTGAAGCCTCACGTGGAACCGGATTCAATCCAAGCGGCCAGTGCCCGTATAGCTCCGTGCCAGGTTGACGATTCTGTAGCATTAATGTCTCTAGCAGCACATCCTGTGCCTTCTGCTTTGCTTCTTCCCGGTCAAAAGGCAACGACAAAGAATCATCTACTGCAGCTGCAAAAAGATATGAGGCATAATAAAAGTTATTTCGCACATCATCGTGGAACCAGAGTCCACTCTCAAGCAGAGGCCGTCTCTGCGCTTCCAGCGCTATACTTATAATGATTTCTTGTTGACGGTCCTGATAAGTACTCTGAATCCCATTCGACTCCAGCATTCAAGTTCAACCTCCCACATCTCAATTTTCAATAGTATGATAACAATCCTATAAATGAGAACTAAGCATTTTAGATCTATTGTGCACACTTTTCGTTCATTTTGCAATTATTAAAACTTATAAATAAACTACAATGAACCAATATATAAAAATAAACACTTGTATAATGAACATAAATGGAGTAAATTGTACCTATACGAACGAAAATATGCTTTTGAAGGAGATTGAATAATCCATGGAAAGACGTTTTGCATCCCATCCTAATGAAGTTAAGCAGTTTGACACTGAGCGCCTCCGCAAGGAATTCCATATTCCTGTCATTTTTGCACCCGATGAACTGAAACTAGTACTTACCCATGAGGATCGTATGATCGTTGGCGGTGCTAATCCTGTTAAGGAAGAAGTTGCACTTACAACTGACCTTAAAGAACTTGGGGTTACTTACTTCTTGGAGCGCCGTGAGCTAGGGATCATCAATGTTGGCGGTAAAGGGGCGGTTATTGTCGATGGTACAGAATATGAAGTAGATTTCAAAGAATGTCTGTATGTTGGTCAGGGTTCTAAAGATGTTATCTTCAAAAGTGCAGACGCTTCCAAGCCCGCTAAATTTTATTTGAATTCTGCACCTGCTCACCAGTTCTATCCAACTACTAAAACCACTCTGGCTGAATCCGAATCCGGTGCGATGGGCGGTTTGGAGAACTCCAACGAGCGTACCATTCACCGGTTCATTCATACAAACGGCGTACAAAGCGCTCAGCTAGTTATGGGTATGACTCAACTGAAGCCAGGTAGCATGTGGAATACGATGCCGGCACATACACATCCACGCCGGATGGAAGCTTATTTCTATTTTGATCTACCGGACGATTCCGTTGTGTTCCACTTGATGGGAGAGCCTAATGAAACTCGCCATATCGTAATGCAAAACGAACAAGCGGTTATTTCCCCAAGCTGGTCCATCCACAGTGGTGTTGGTACTCATAACTATACTTTTATCTGGAGTATGGCTGGCGATAATAAAAGATATGATGATATGGACCCCGTATCCATGAAAGAACTACAATAGAGACAAGCTAAAACGCCTTCGGCGTCCTTTTAAGGACGATAAGCGTTTGGCGGGAATTATAAGGAAGAGTCTAGCGTGAAACTTAAACTTTCTTATACTTTTAATCAATTACGGAAAGCTGAGGCAAGCGGATGAACCCGATACGACGACATGAGATGATAATGGAAGTTATGCTGAACCAAAAAGATGTAACGGTGAATGAACTGAGCGATAAGCTACAGGTTACGGGAAAAACAATTCGTGAGGATTTGAGCAAGCTGGAGGAGCAAGGACTGATTGTACGTGTACATGGCGGAGCTGTGCTGGCACAAAGCGACCAGTTTGGTATTTTGCCCTCTAAGGATCCACTGGATAAGTATTCCGACGAAAAAACGGAGATCGCCTTGCGCGCGCTTGCCCATATTGAAAAGGACGATATTATAGCTCTTGACGGCGGGAGCACAACGCTTGAAATTGCCCGACGCCTGGACAATATGCCTATAACGGTAGTCACCAATGATGTATACATCATCAGCGAACTGGTTCTCAAAGATCATATTCGTCTCGTCGTTCCCGGGGGGTACCGTGTCCGCAATATGTTGGCCGGCCCTGAAGCCGTCTCCTATGTGCAACAACTTAATATTCAAAAAGCATTTCTGTCCTCGACAGCTATTCATATCGAACATGGACTTTCTATTTATACAGGAGATTTAATTGAGTTTAAGCAAGCCCTTGTGTCTACTGCCCGTAAAGTGTTCGCGGTTGTGGATCATCATAAATTCGGCCAAACTGCGCTGCGTACATTCGCTTCTCTGCAGGAAGTTGACGTTATCTTAACAGATAAAGGACTCTCTCCCGAAACGGCAGAACAGTTCCGCGGTGCAGGCGTTGCCATTGAATGTGAGTAATAACCGGAATTAAATCCATTTAATCAAAGGGGCGTAATTTATAATGTCATCATCATTATTCAGCTTGGCAGGTAAAACAGCACTCGTAACCGGTGCAGCTCAAGGTCTTGGACAAGGCATTGCCCTTGCCTTCGCAGAAGCAGGTGCGGATATAGCAGCCGTATCACTTAATACAAGTCAAGAAACCGTAAACGCTGCAAAAGCTTTTGGCGTAAAAGCGGTTAGCATCGAATCTGACTTAAGTGATCATAGCAACCTGCAAAACACATTTGACCAAGCACTTGAACTGACTGGTCATGTTGACATTCTCGTGAACTGTGCAGGAATGATCCGCCGTACTCCGGCAAAAGACCACAGTGAAAAAGACTGGTTCGATGTTATTAACCTGAACTTGAACACCGTGTTCCTTCTGTCTCAGATCGCTGGCCGCCACTTCCTGGAAAGAGGATCCGGCAAAATCATTAACATCGCCTCTATGCTCTCCTATCAAGGCGGAATCAATGTCCCTGGCTACACCGCGAGTAAGCATGGGGTTGCAGGTCTTACTAAAGCTTTCGCCAATGAATGGGCAGGCTCCGGTCTAAACATCAACGCGATTGCACCAGGCTACATGGCTACTGAAAATACAGCTCCAATCCGTGCCGACCAAAGTCGTTCGGATGCCATCTTAGATCGTATCCCTGCTGCACGTTGGGGAACACCTGATGATCTTAAAGGTCCTGCTGTATTCTTAGCTTCCGCGGCCTCAGACTACTTGAACGGCCACATTCTAAATGTTGACGGCGGATGGATGGCTAGATAAATAACCTAAAATATTTAACCCGCTGCCTGTGGCAGCGGGTTATTTTTACTTAAACAAGCTTATAATGGATTCCCCATCAAATTTACTAGTAATCTTAAAATTTCCAGAGTGATACTTACTATTACTAGATCGATCGCTGAAATACAAGTAATCTGTGCCATAGAGTGTCATTCCAAAGCGCTGATCTTTATTTACATATATTCTTATCCAATAGGTCTCCGCAGGTCGTTCGGATGCACCACTTCTTTTTAATTTCACGTCAGAAAACTCATGTATGATCTTTTCAATTTCTTTCGGGTCATCCACTTTAATATCTTGTTCATTAGAACTCTTAAGAACTCTAATGGAGGTGATTTGAGTAGCATCGATTCGATCCAGTACAAGATTTTGAAATGAATTATAACTGTGATATAAGGGAACTCCGTAAAGAAGCAGATTTATTACTATAAGAAATAATAAAAATAATTTACTTTTTTTCATAATTATTAGCCTTCTATCTCCACAAATTCTCCCGGATGTGCCCGAATATACTCGCCAATCAATCGGTGGCTATTTTCGGCTATGTTCTTAAACCGTTCAAACAAACCAATCATCTCTCTCAACAACTCAGGGTCACGATCGAGATCCGTGAGGGTAGCATCAACCCACTGTATTCCAAGTCGATTGTTTCTTTCTTCGAGAAATGCCTTTGTTTCCTGAAGCAAAAGTTGCATTGGTTCGTCGCCAAAAAATCGTATACCTCCCATCACTCCTGTCCAATACCCCGGCTGGTCTTGCATGTAAGAAATCCAAGCATAATACTCCCCTTCGGAATTACGGCTGTGATCATGCATTACTCTGAACATACAAAGTGCTTTCTGTCCATCTGTGAGCTTTGAGATCACTTCGGATTTGATCGATGGTGATTTTGCGCGAATCTGCTGAAAGGTAGGCTCCATACAGGCCCATCCTAGTCTTTCATCAATTAATGTGTCCAAATCCTTCTGCTTCATGGTTACTAAATTCATTTAACTCCTCCTTTGATTAACATCCAAAAATATACATTTCATTCTAGCTGTTGTCAATAAGAACCTCCTAACATTCAGGGTAATTCGAACGTTTTTATGATAGGCTTTAGGAAGAGGAAATCATCATAAAGGAGCTTTTCTATGCATAATGAGATACTTACCATTTTTGATGAAGGAGGCAACCGAGCAGGTACAGCTCCACGTGAAGAGGTACATCGGTTAGGACATTGGCATGAGACTTTCCACTGCTGGTTTATAAGCAAAGATCAGGAAACACCCTATATCTACTTACAACTTCGCAGTGAACAGAAACAAGATTATGCGGGACTACTGGACATCACGGCCGCAGGACATTTGCTAGCAAACGAAACTGTAGAAGATGGAACACGCGAGGTTCATGAAGAGCTGGGACTAGAGCTATCTTTTGAAGACCTGATCCCGCTAGGGACAATTCCTTACAGTATGAGAAAAGAAAACCTTATCGATAATGAACGAGCGCATGTCTTTGTTTATAACAATCCCTATCGTCTAAAAGATTTTCAGCTACAAAAAGAAGAGGTCGCTGGCATTGTCAAAGCTAAGTTCTCTGATTTCCGCAGATTTTGGCAGGGAGAAATACATAGTCTACAAGTCAACGGTTTTCAAATCGATGCGCATGGACATAGAATTACCATTGAGCAGGATGTAGACAAAACCCATTTTGTACCCCATGAAGTGAGTTATTATACTCGTATTATCGAGGGTATCGAGGCAATATTTCTAAAATCAGCAGTAGTAACGGAGGACAAATGATTATTAATCAACGAACATTTGCCGTGAAAGGAACCCAATACACCATTAGATCTGCAAACACTACGGATGCAATGACATTGTCCAAATTAAGAGTACAAATCGATGGGGAGACTGAGAATCTAGACAGAGAACCAGGGGAGGCTTTTATAGACGAAATAGGGTTTCAGCAGCTAATTCAATCTGATTCAGAGAAACTACGTAACTTATTTCTAATCGCGGTAGTTAATGATCAAATCGTTGGGTTCTCTAGATGCGAAGGTCATTCATTAGCAAGATCGGCTCATAAAGTCGAGTTCGGAGTATGTGTGCTGCAGGATTATTGGGGTTATGGAATTGGAAAAAATCTTTTAGCAGAATCTATTGCTTGGGCCGACGCTAACGGTATCCAAAAAATCACTTTAAATGTCCTCGAAACAAACGACAAAGCTATTACCCTTTATCAGAAGCTTGGCTTTGAGATCGAGGGAATATTAAAGAATGATAAGATTCTTGCAGACGGAAAATTCTATAACACGATTATGATGGGACGATTTATAGATTAATTTTAAAAAGGCAGAACCTGAATTCCTCAGGTCCTGCCTTCTTTTTATACTAACGATTTACGCTTCAACATTGCGAGATCATTTACCGCTAGATTCAACACAGCCGGAACAGCAGTGTCTGAAGTTATATCTGTGTATTCTTCTCCATTTAATTGTACCGTTTGCGGACTTCCGCTGAAGTTTTGCACGAAGATATAATCGCTCTCTCCATCCGTCCGAAGCTGCGCTGTCACACCAGTTGGTAGCTCACTATCAAGCGCACGAGTAATTCCTGCTTTAGAAGTGATTGCAGCATACAATTCAACGTAGAAAGAGGCGTCTTTCACACGAGTAGCGAGATGATAGGCATTCCCTTCACCGAAACGGTTTACCGTAAGCGCAGGACGGCCAGCATAGAAATCGCTGCGATAAGTGCCTAATGCTTCTGCACCTTCCAAGTGGATCAGCTCAGCAATTTCATGCGCATCATAATCTCCACTTAGATTAAGTGCATTGCTCGCCTGCATTACAACACCATTCAAATCACGGCTATGCAGCCCTTCGGTCTCTTCCGCCCAAATGCCGAGCGTTCTACGTAGCGGTCCTGGGAATCCACCCAAATGACATAAATCCGTTTCATTAACGACACCAGACCAATAGGTTGCCAGGAATGTTCCGCCCTGTTCAACAAACTTCTCGATACGCTTTCCATTCTCTTCACTGATCAGATATAACATAGGTGCAATTACCAGCTTATAATCGGACAGATCATCCCCTGATCCGATCATATCAACCGGAATGCCTAACTCCCAAAGTGCACGATAATGCTGTAGTACAGTCTCCTCATAACGCAATCCAGAATTACGAATGCCTTGCGCATCCTTGATCGCCCAGCGGTTGTCCCAATCGAAAATAATTGCTGTTTTTACTGGAGTTGATGTACCTACTACTTCTGTCATTCCAGCCAGCATCTTTCCTACCTCTGTAACGTCTTTAAACACACGAGTCTCGGAGTGGCCGCTATGGTCAACCACTGCACCGTGAAACTTCTCACTAGAGCCCCGGCTTTTACGCCATTGAAAATATTGTACAGAATCCGAACCATGCGCTACCGCTTGAAGCGAAGACAGCTTGTGCATGCCAGGACGCTTCAGCTTACTGACCGATTGCCAGTTCGTAAGTGATGGCGTGCTTTCCATGAGGAGGAACGGTTTCTTTTTAAAAGAACGCATTAAATCGTAGTGCATCGCCGTCCATGCGGCCAGTCTAGCATCGTCACCGTCTTCAGTATAATGCCATTCTGGATAAGCATCCCATGAGACAACATCCAGAATTTTAGCCAGTTCGCGGTAATCAATGCCATCGATCATATGCATATTCGTTGTAATTGGCAACGCTGGATTGTACGGGCGAACAGTATTGATCTCATGCTGACAGAAATCAATCGTCCGTTCGCTGACAAACCGACGCCAGTCGAGATTCAAGCCGTGCACTTGCGTCTCTCCGTGTGGAGCCGGGGATTCAATTTGTGTCCATGAAGTATAGGTATGACTCCAAAACGTAGCCCACCAAGCATGATTCACCTCATCCAGACTGTTATTGTATTTGTCCTTCAACCAATCTCTAAAAGCATTTTGACAAAGATCACAGTGGCATTCGCCACCAAACTCATTCGAAATATGCCAACCGATAACCGCAGGATGCTGGCTATAACGTTCTGCTAGCTTCGCATTTAAAATTGCAGTCTTTTCCCGGTACACAGGGGAGGTGAAGCAGTGATTATGACGGAAGCCATGTAAATTGTGAACACGATTACGTTCCACTCTTAGAACTTCAGGGTACTTCTCAGACATCCAAGCGGGCCGCGCTCCACTAGGTGTTGCGAGAAATGCGTAAATCCCATTCTCTGCAAAAGAATCCAATACACCATCCAGCCAATCGAAAGTGAAAACACCTTCTTCAGGCTCTAGGGATACCCAAGAGAAAATCCCAACAGACATCACATTACAGTTCGCAAGCTTCATCAAACGAATATCCTCACGCAAAATTTCCGGGTACTTCAGCCATTGCTCAGGATTATAATCAGCACCGTGCAGCATCACTGGAGCTTTGCTGCTAATCGGGGAATGTTTTTTACTCATTGTGTAAGATCATCCTCTCAATTCTGCCCATGTTATGAATGGGACTATTCTCTGATGATTGGTTAGACGCCTTAGCTATCTAAATCACGAATCATCATTTATACTATTTATAATAAAAGAAAAGTCCTCTTCAGCAGTAGGAATATAATCTCGAAGTGATAGCACAAAATGAATATGAGGTGAACCATCCTGCTTCCTTTTTCTCTGATAGAATTACCGCGCGACGCGGAGACACTTCCTTTATATCCCTATTCTGTAGGTCGTCATATCCAATTTCATCATGTACGTCCTGCTGGATTTCCTGTGCACCAAATCTTTCTGATTCGTACCGGAACTGGACTCTTTCGAGATCTGGAGAGCGGCACTGAGATCACACTAGAACCTGGAATGGTCTTCGCCTTCCCTCCAGATCGAGGACATGAATATTATCCAACCTCACATGAACCGTGGCATGTCGGCTTCATCGGGATCGAAGGCATTCAATCACAAGGCTTGCTGGAGGGGATTGGCCTTCTCCCTTTTTCCCCCTATCACCCTGCTCGTTTTGAACAATGTTGGGAGGAGATCGGAAAGATCTGGCATACGGCGAACACTCAGACGGCTAGTCGCCAAGACGAGCATGGGATGGAGGATCTATCTATAACCCTATATCGATTACTTCTGATGTTACGACGTTCTGAATCCAAACACACCTCAGGCAGTCGTTTTGAACTTGAGTCTGTGCGTAATGGTGCGTTGGCTAAGGCGGTTGAGCTTATTAACGAACATTATACTGAGCCACTCCTTATCTCCAATCTAGCTGCTGCTGTAGGGTATTCCGTCCAGCATTTCCAGCGTCTATTCGTACAGGAATATGCCGTAACTCCACATAAATATTTACAGAATCTGCGACTAGAACGTGCGATACAGTTAATGACAGAGAATGCTGATATTCTCGTTCAGGATATTGCGGTTCAACTGGGAATGGAGACGAATTATTTTATCCGAATCTTCCGAAATACTTATGGCTGTACGCCTGGGGTGATGAAGGAGAGACTTTTAGAGAGTGAACAAAAAAGATAACGAAATCCAAAGGGATCTCGTTATCTTTTCATTCTTTTATCAAAAATAATTCCGGTAGAAGTTAATCTCGCAGCAATTCGTCCCTCACTTCGGTCAGCACGAATCCAAGTAAGTTCCTCCCCCTCCATTTCACGGGATTCTCCGCATCCGGATTGGACTGGCTCATACCTATTCCCCAGATGCGATCCTGTGGGCTAGCTTCGACGAGAATACGGTTTTTCGTTGACTTGAGATATTCCCCAAGCTTCGGATTCTGCGAAAATTTGGCTATATTTCCTCTTTTGACAATGTTATAGCATTCTTTATCCCAAGTGTCATTTTCGAAGTTTCTTACTGCACGTCCGTAAGCTTTCATCTCCTTGGGATGCTTTGCTTTAAGGATCGCGTCCAACATTTCGTCATCTCCAAACAGTCTTGCTTTCTCGGCCATCATAAACTGCTCGACACAGGAATACTCCATCCCCTCTACCAAGAAAGGACTCATCCACCATTGGCTGAAGCAGCTTTTGTCGACACCGTCGTGCTTTGGCGGTGTATGGCCCCAGAAGAACACAAACTTGAACGTTTTGCCCGCGATATAAGCTTTTCTTAACTGCTCGATATTGTAAATCATTGATATTCCTCCATATTTCTCCGATACAATCGGGAAGGACGGTGTCCCGCATTTTCAGTATAATGATCCGTCTCCGCTACGAGATCCGCTACTTTACGCCGGAATGCGGCTTTCAGCAGCTCTTTGTCCAAGATCACCTCGTAAACCTGCTGCAGATCCGTCAAAGTGAAGAGATCCGGCATCAAGTTTAGCGCAAGATCGGTATAATTCACTTTTCCCCGCAGTCTCTCAATAGCGCAAGCTATAATCTTTGCATGATCAAAAGCCAATCCGTCATTTGATACAATGGCGTATGCGGTTGACGTAGAGGCCGACTTTGATGTCATCGTCCGACCCACAACTGCCGTAAACTCTTCATCATCACTGCTTAGCTTGAGCTCGTATTCCTTCGTTTTCACATACCCATCCTCAATAATCTCTTTCCGCTCGCGCAGAAGCCGATAGGTTACCTTGAACCAGGCAGCTAGGTCAGCGTCATCTCCTGCTTTCAGCTGTACCTGATCACTGTTGATTAAGGCCATGTAGCTGCAGCTCATTACCCAGGTACGAGGGTCCCTTCCAACATCGCTGAAGGTGTATAACTGCTCTAAATATACGTCATCCACGCCGGTTTCTTCATGCAGCTCCCTCACCGCCGCTTGCTCCGTGGTCTCGTCCGGCCGGACGAAGCCGCCTGGAAGTGCCCAATTGCCCAAGAACGGGTGACCTCCCCGACGAATGAGCAGAATTCGCAGCTCTTTTTCCGGAAGCTTACGGTAGCTGTCAGCCTCCGTGTTCGTAACGGTGAAAATGACCATGTCCGCTGCCACCGAAGGCCGCTCGAAATCCCCGGCACGGTACTGCTCGAGAAATTGATGTTCCGTAAGTCCATCGCGATCCAACAAATTCATGTGTCCTTGCCTCCTTTGTTCTTTATCCTAGCCGTGTAACTCTCCGAAATAGTTCTGGTAGGGCTCAAACTTTGTCAAGACCTCACTTACTTTGTGCATTCGTTCCTCTAGGTTTCCTCGCAACACGATATAGGGAATCCGCCGCTCTTTCAAATCCGCAATGGTTTGCTTATGAAAAATATGCCGCTTCTGGTCCCCGCTACGGTCCCATGTATCCTCATAAGGAATATCATCGTCACACAAGAAAAATAGATCGTAGCGCTGCGTGTTTTCTAATGCGATCCGGGATAAGCACTCAAGAGCCCGGCCGTGGTAATCCAAGGCAAACATATATGTGGTAATTGCATTGGTATCGACAAAGAGATATCGGTTAGCTTCCAGCAGCGCCTGCTCCTCACGTTCGATATGGCCTAAAGCGATCTCATCGAACGCTTCTAGGCTGATTCTACGATCTTCTTGATGCTCGGTCCAGTAATCACGCCCATATTCACTCGCAAAGGTTGTGCGATACCGCCGCGCCAGCGCTTCAGTGATTGTAGATTTGCCAGTGGACATCGCTCCCACAAAAACCACTTTCGTGATTAACCCCCTATACACTACATCACTTATAAATCTGCGGTATTTATAAGGGTCGGCACGTACCATCGTGGCCGAAATCGGCACCTGCTCACGGGCTTCATCCACCCGCCGATCCACCGCGCCTAATGCGACACTCATATGCTCACCGTAAAACTCACTAGAATAAAAATGCGTCACTTGCTCGCCCTTCAGCAGCCCCAGAATATACTTCTCCTCTCGAATCTCATGCTCCCGATCGTTCGAATATCCGTCTGGGCCGTCCCAAGCTTCGATTACCCGGACCATTGGATAGAGCTTGCGGATCCAGTTCGCCCGGATATGAAGCGGAATCGGAGTCACCGTCGTTTCGTAGATTACCACAATCAATTCTTCTACCTCTTGCAACGCCGTCTCGATCATGAATTGATGTCCTTTATGCAACGGGGCAAACTTCCCCAGCGTTAATCCAAGCCTCTTCATGCCGACACCTCCTTAACCCCTTTATTCCAATTGTAATAGCCGTAAGCCGCGTTAACCAGATACGCACTCCACATGATGATCATCAGCAACCCCTCGCCACTGCCTTCCATCATCCGAATTACCCACAACAGCACCGTAAACATATTCAAAACAATATAGACCAGCCATTGTTCCTTAAATCTTCTGACCATTAAAAAGGTAGCCACAATGGATAATACCGTTGTAATAGCATCTATATAAGGCGAGTTCTGCCCTGGGATGAACGATAGGCCGATTCCCAGTAACAGGCAGCCTATTACGCAGACCGCTCCAACAAGGAAGAGCCCCTTAAGATCCATCTGTCGCATGGATAGTTTGCCGTCTTGGCGATTGTTTTTCCACATATAGAAGCCAACGATATTCATAGGAACAAAGAATAACAAATTCAGCATGACCTCTCCAAATAGACCATTTATATAAGCCAAGTACGCGTAACCGACAGTATTGTACATTCCGAAAACATAACTCATCAGGTTTCCTTTCGCCGCGAGCACCACACACATCACCCCGGTGATAAAGACCGTAAATCCGAATAAGGAATCTTTAGAAATAACCGTAAACGCAACAGCAATAGAGGTAAACAAAACTAGCCAGACGATTTCAAACAGATTCCAGCCACCCCATGTTTTATTCACTTTCATCCGCTCCCTTTCATTAAACTTCCTAATCTTCACCATTCAGTCTATTGTTAGTAACTTTTTGATAATAACAATTTGTTAATAACAAATATAGCAAAAAGGTGAGGGAGATGCAATAAAAAGGTGAAAATAATTTCCAACTTAAATCTGGTTCCAGTCCATGGTCAGTATCCTCTTCCTAGCATAAGCCTATTTCGTGAATCGGCTAACGGTACATATTCTTGACAATGATTTCTGACAAGAATATACGCTGACAAAGGAAAAAACCCGCGATTTACGCGGGTTGGCGTTCAAACATATATTTGTCATCCGGCTACTTTTTTTATCTGCCGCCGCGCTCGTATTATTGCCCGCAGACCTCATCGTATAATAGACTTAAAGCAAGAATCTTATCGTTCACTTTGCATCCTCGCCCTTCTGCATACGGAAGACATGGGCGATCGGAGCCTGCCCGTTCAATTCGCCATCCGGGAGCGTGATCGAGATTCCTTCCGGCGTATGCTCAACCTTCAGCAAAGCGTCGCTTCCGACAAGCTTGATGCCTGAAACAGGCTCCTGATAAGGAATATGAACGATCTTGGCTACGGCTTCATCTGCGCTTTCATACAAGTACGTACAGTAAACGGTAGTTCCTTTCGAGGTGAACGCGCAGGAACCGGTAAAATACGGCCCGCACACACGTGTGCCGTATACCGCTTCACCGTAAACCTTCATCCATGCGCCCAACTCCTTGATACTCTTAACCGCCCCAGCCGGCAATCGTCCGTCGGGCTGAGGGCCTACGTTAAGCGCCAAATTCCCGCCTTTGGATACGACTTCCATCAGAATGCGAACGAGCTCTCTCCCCGATTTATACTGGTCATCGTATTTGAAAGCCCACTGTGTGCCGATCGTTATGCAGCTTTCCCACGGCACGTTCAGCGGACGCTCCGGAATCGTTTGCTCCGGCGTCACATAATTTTCGTAGGGCCCTCCGACTGTTCGATCCGCGGATAGCAGCCACGGCTGTTTTTGACGGGCGCGCTCGACGACCTCGCCCAACCGAATGTCCTGCTTTACCTGGTCGCTATCTTTAACCCAGCCCGCATCCAGCCACAAGATATCGATCCGGCCGTAAAGGCTCATCAGCTCCATGATTTGCTCATGGGTGAAATCGACAAATTGCTCCCAAAGCCACGGATATTCCCCGGGGGAGTACGAGGGCCCTCTCCACGTATTGCTGCCCCGTTCCATTCCTGGTGCCCAGTAATACGGCGATTGCCAATCCGCCTTCGAGAAATATGCGGCGATCGCAAGCCCCTTGCTGCGGAAAGCGTCAAACACATGCTTGCAGACGTCGGCATAGCGATGTGCATGAAATGGCGTTTCAGAACCAGTAATTCGGTAATTCGTCGTATGTGTGTCCCACATGCAATATCCGTCGTGATGCTTTGTCGTAAAAATCAAATATTTAAACCCGCCTTCGTCAGCGATTTCCGCCCATAATTCCGGTTGAAAGCGGATAGGATTGAACGTGCGGTTGAGTCCGAAATATTCGCGCTTCATCTCTTCGTAGTCGCTCGTCCAGTCGACATCTTTACGTGCCCAATCACCGTCTTCGTCGCTGAGAATCCAGGACTCGACCTCGATCTGCGAATAAGGTCCCCAATGCATCATTAGGGCCAATTTCTGATCCTTGAACCATTCCAACCTTTCCAGCGTAACTGGATTTTCCGGCTTCACCCAATTTGTCTCACTGCTGTAACCGTGGACGCCTTCTTTCAGTTCCGGCGCATCTGCTTGCTGAAGTTCCTTGATATCCATATCATTCATCCGGTTGCCCCCTTCGCTTCTCCGCGTCACATCAAAGTAAAATCATTACTTGTAAACCCCCAACTTAGAAATCGGGGGTTTACCCGGCTACTGTATAGCTCTATTGAGCAAAGCCGCTGCTTCAGCACGGGAAGTGATCCCGCTCGGAACAAATTTATTTGCTTCCCGGCCGTTAATGAAATGAAGGGCCGCTGCCGCTCTTACTGATTCAAGCGCCCAGGCTGCCACAGCGGATTCGTCAGTAAAGGAAGAAGCCGTTTTTCCGTTCAACTTGACGTCTTTCAAGATAACATACGCCCGCATCATCATAGTGACCATTTCTTCGCGTTTGATTCTAGCATCGGGATTGAAAGACGTTGTGCTAATTCCTTTAATAATGCCTGCTTTGACCGCCATGGAAACAGCTCCCTCGTACCAGGCACCCTTCGATACATCCGTAAATTTCGATTCGCCTTCCGATGTCAGGTTCAACGCTTTGACAAGCATCGCCGTAAATTCGGCCCGTGTGATAGAACGCTCTGGCTCGAACATAGCCGCACTAGTACCTTCAATAAATTGCTTCGCCGCTAGCTGTTCGATCGCATCAGCCGCCCAGTGAGTGGACTTAACATCGGTAAATAATTTCTTGAATTCGAGCATTGCATATTTACTGAAATGGTGAATATCGGCCACCCATTCTCCGTTAATAAACGTGCTTCGCACATATTCCAACGTACCGTTGTCAGCCAAATAGTAAATGCCAGACCGTTTAGGATTTAAAGAAGGATCCGTTTTGAATCGAATCGTCATCGGTTTATCGAAGCTGTTCAAGCTTGTCACTTTACCATCTTTTCCGACAATCGATAAGCTAAAATTAATCACATTACCGGAAATCTTAATTATTGCATGCATGGAAGACTGCCTTATCGCTAGAAGGTTATCAGCATCGGATTCAGATAAGTGAGTCATGATTAACTCTATCGTACTGTTTCGTTTATCTTCTGCGGACAATTTATCCGTCAACTGTTTAAGTAATTCAGCGGGTACTTCCAACGTAAATGGACCCGCTTGAATGACTAATTGATGATGTCCGAGCAGTTCGGCTGCATTGGCAGGAAGTACAATTTTCTCTTTATCCTTGGCTGCGATCGTCACGACTCCATTGGAGGCTGTAGAAATAAGATCTTCCGTTTTCACAACAAGGATATGCGCATCGTTATTTCCATTGACTGTACCACCGGTAGATGGAATACTACTGTTCCCACCACTCGTCGGTGGGTTACTGTTCTCGCCACCTGTCTCCTTTTG
>NZ_NFUX01000067.1:0-39782 GCF_002264385.1 Paenibacillus sp. VTT E-133280 | reverse complement strand
ATGCTCTATCCAGCTGAGCTACCGGGACATGATGGCTGGCTGAAAAGCAAGCAGGATTTATCATATCATGTATGCCGATGTTTTTCAAGCTGTTTTTTAAAAAGAGTACGGGGTATGCTATAATCTACAATTATTAAGTTTCGGATGAAGCTTAAGGTCTTAATAACATTTATGACGTTTTAGAATTCAATTCACATAATTAGCTATAAGGAGGTGCCCTCATTAAAGATTCAGATTCCCCCGCCACAAAAGAGAATATCGTCCTGTTTCCCAAGACACTGGACTATTATCAAATCCAGCTTACGGTGATGCTGGAGAGTGAACGATACGGGGAAGCGATGGAGCTGCTGCGTTTTTTGCTGCAGTGTCAAGGACAGGAAGAGCGGAATTACGAGGAATGGCGGTCTCTGCTGGAATGGCTCGAAACAGCTTTCCCTTATGCCTCTCAGAATGGAGATGCAGAAGGAGCCGTTCACCCCGAAGACGAAGATTTAAGGGAAGAAGATATGGCCCGTCTCTTGGCCAAATCAAAAATGACTGAGGATGCGGGGTATCCTCAAAAGCTGCTGCAGCGGATAATGAATGAGCCGCTGTCAGAGGCGACAATCCTAGCACTAGAGCAGCTTTCATATCTGGAAGGCGGCGGAGTCGATGAGGCGCTGACGGCATGGCTGCAGGGGGATAATGTTCACCCACTGCTGCAATTTCGGACCCTGCAGACCCTTCGGCGGCGTGGGATGCAGGGAACAGTGAATCTGATTCGTGGTCACGAAACAGCAATTGTAGAGATTGAAAGTGTGCCGCTGCAGACAGAGGATTTTCCACCACAGGTGAGTCAGGTGCTCGAGCGGGTAGCCGAGCAGGCGGAGGTACACGAGCCTACGCTGTATTATTTTGCACAGGAGCTCTGGGGCCAGTTCGTCATGTCGATTTATGGATCGGAAGAGTATCGGAAAATACTGGATGGGGAAGACGCGCTACTAGATATTTGGGCGGGGGCGTTACACCAGTTTGTATCTGAGAGCTTAAACGGTACACGGCAAGAGGAGGAGACTCGCGGAATGTACGGCATTACCGACGGCATGCGCTTTCAATTTGAAGGGGCATATCGTGCGCTCAAGGGTTTTGTAAAGACTTCTCTACTTGATAAATAAAGTAATGTTGTATATAATATAATGGTTATTCTGTGCGTGGATTGTATCATTTTTTGAAGTAAACTTGTGAACCTATATTTTGGAGGGAAAAGTATAATATGAAAGCAACATGGGAAAAAATAGAGAAGAACCTTGGAGTTCTTGAAGTAGAAGTTGACGCAGAACGCGTTGCAGCAGCACTTGATAAAGCTTTTAACAAAGTCGTTAAGAAAGCTAACGTACCAGGCTTCCGTAAAGGTAAAGTGCCACGCCCGATCTTTGAATCCCGTTTTGGTGTAGAAAGCTTGTACCAAGATGCAATCGACATTCTTCTTCCTGAAGCTTATGGTGAAGCCGTTGAACAAACTGACATCTTCCCTGTAGACCGTCCTGAAGTTGATATTGAGCAATTTGCTAAGGGTCAATCCTTTATCTTCAAAGCGAAGATCACGGTTAAACCTGAAGTGAAGCTCGGCGATTACAAAGGTCTGGAAGTTCCAGTACAAAAAGCTGAAGTGACTGAAGAAGAGCTGAGCGCTGAGCTTGCTCGTCTGCAAGAGCGTCATGCTGAACTCGTAGTAGTTGAAGAAGAAGCAGCAGCTAACGGCGACATCGCTGTGATCGATTTTGACGGATATGTTGATGACGTACCGTTCGAAGGCGGAAAAGCTGAGCGTCATTCTCTTGAACTTGGCAGCAACTCCTTCATTCCTGGATTTGAAGAGCAAGTAGTGGGAATGTCCACTGGAGATTTCAAAGATGTTGAAGTTACTTTCCCTGATGAATACCATGCAGAGAACCTTGCGGGTAAGAAAGCAGTATTCAAAGTGAAACTGCACGAAATCAAACGCAAACAACTTCCTGCACTCGATGATGAGTTCGCTAAAGATGTAAGTGAATTCGAAACTTTGGAAGAGTACAAAGCAGATCTGAAAGCTCAGCTCGAATCCCGTAAACAGGATGAACTGAAAGGCCTTCGCGAGAACGCAGTTGTTGATAAAGCAGCAGCAAACGCTGAAGTTGAGATCCCTGAAGCCATGATCAACAGCGAAGTTGAGAACATGGTTCGTGACTTCGACACTCGTCTTCGTCAACAAGGTATGAACATGGATATGTTCCTTAGCTTCTCCGGTCAAACTCGTGAAGACTTGCAGAACCAAATGAAAGGCGATGCTGAAAAACGCGTTCGCAACAACCTGGTACTGGAAGTTATCGCTAAACAAGAGAACATTGAAGTTTCCGAAGAAGAAGTTAACGAAGAGTTGGCTACTATGGCTGAAGCTTACAAGCGTACTCCAGAAGAAATCCGCAGCATCTTGGCAGCTAACGGTTCACTGAGCAGCTTGAACGAAGAACTTTCTTTGCGCAAAACCATTGATTTCCTTGTTAGCAATAGTGTAGAAGTTGAAGCAGTAGAAGAAGCACCAGCTGCTGAAGACGCTAAAGCTGAGTAAGATTTTTAAAACTACCTAGAACGGCCGAGAAATCGGCCTCCATACAGATATGATAAGGCACGTAAGTTTCGTTACGTGCCTTATTTTTATCCTCGGGCACAGATATATGTGATTACATAGGTATCCGTATGAGCGTATGGTATTAAGGAAATTGGCGTGATGACGTCACTATCACAAGCAGTGGACAGGTCTGCTGTAGTGAAAAAATGACATCGGGCCGTGAACGTGTTAAAATATTTTTGAAACGATAAGACTAATCTGTATAGAGAAAAGAGGTTGGTGGCATGAGTCTGGTACCAATGGTTGTGGAATCAACAAGTCGTGGAGAACGTTCATACGATATCTATTCCAGATTGCTCAAGGATCGCATTATTTTCTTAAGCAGTGCGATTGACGATGATGTCGCCAATCTGGTTATTGCTCAACTGCTGTTCCTTGCAGCAGATGATCCCGAGAAGGACATTCACTTGTACCTCAACTCACCCGGTGGTTCAGTAACAGCCGGCATGGGTATATACGATACGATGCAATACATCAAACCGGATGTTTCAACCATTTGTGTAGGGATGGCGGCAAGCATGGGATCGCTCCTTCTGACAGCTGGGGCTCCGGGCAAAAGATACGCGCTGACTAACAGCGAAGTTATGATTCATCAACCGCTCGGCGGTGTTCAAGGTCAAGCGTCTGACATTTGGATTCATACCGACTGGATCCTCAAGACGAAACAGAAGTTGAATCAAATTTATGTAGATCGCACAGGTCAGCCCCTTGAAAAAATCGAACGGGACACAGACCGCGATAACTTCATGAGTGCGGAAGAAGCCAAGGAATATGGGCTTATTGACCAGGTTCTTTCTTCACCGATGAAATCTTAAAGGGGTGGTTAGATGTTTAAATTTAATGATGAAAAAGGGCAATTGAAATGTTCTTTTTGCGGCAAATCACAAGAGCAGGTTCGTAAGCTTGTAGCAGGACCGGGCGTTTATATATGTGACGAATGTATCGAGCTTTGCACGGAAATCGTGGAAGAAGAGCTCGGTCATGAAGAAGAGCTTGATCTGAAGGATATTCCGAAACCAAAGGAAATCCGCGATATTTTGGATCAATATGTAATCGGTCAAGAGCAAGCGAAGAAATCGCTGTCTGTTGCGGTTTACAATCACTATAAGCGTGTGAACAGCCAGAGTAAGATCGAAGATGTTGAACTGACGAAGAGTAATATTCTTTTGCTTGGTCCAACCGGTTCGGGTAAAACTTTGCTCGCACAGACGATGGCGAAGATTATCAACGTTCCATTTGCGATTGCTGATGCTACTTCCTTAACGGAGGCTGGTTATGTCGGCGAGGATGTTGAGAACATTCTGCTTAAGCTGATTCAAGCGGCAGATTATGATGTGGAGAAAGCCGAACGCGGCATTATCTATATTGATGAGATTGATAAAGTGGCACGTAAATCCGAGAACCCGTCCATTACCCGTGACGTATCCGGTGAAGGTGTACAGCAGGCGCTTTTGAAGATTCTGGAAGGAACAGTTGCTTCTGTACCTCCACAAGGTGGACGTAAGCATCCTCATCAGGAGTTTATTCAAATCGACACGACGAACATCTTGTTCATCGTGGGCGGTGCCTTTGACGGTCTGGAGCAAATGATTAAACGCCGTATCGGTAAAAAAGTCATTGGCTTCAACGCAGCGGTTGAAGGACAGAAGGATCTGGGGCCTGGCGAATATTTGTCGATGGTATTGCCTGAAGACTTGCTCAAATTCGGACTAATCCCTGAATTTGTAGGCCGTCTGCCAGTGATCTCGACTTTGGAGCCGCTTGATGAGAATACGCTGGTGCGTATCCTTTCCGAGCCTAAGAATGCACTCACTAAACAATATATCAAGCTGCTGGAAATGGATAACGTAGCGCTGAAGTTCGAACCGCTGGCACTCGAAGCGATTGCCAAGGAAGCGATCAAACGCAATACGGGAGCCCGTGGACTGCGCGCGATTATTGAGAGCATCATGCTTGATGTGATGTATGAAGTGCCTTCACGTGATGATATTAAGGATTGTGTGATCACGGAGCAGGTCGTTCAAGAGAAGGCTTTGCCTGAATTGAACCTTAAGAAAGACAAGAAGAAAGAGGAAAGCGCGTAAGTCGCTTACCTTAACAATACATGTCACTGTCTCCACCTTTCTTCCGCTTATCCCGCTTCACTAGCGGTTGCGAAGGGGTGGAGCTTTGGCGTTATGGGGGAGAAAAATCATGTTCTTGAGACACCAAACCCGTCCTGTCAATGTTGGCGGGCTCATTATTGGGGGAAACAACGAGGTTGCGATTCAAAGCATGTGTACAACCAAAACAGCTGATGTGGAGGCTACTGTAGCCGAAATTTTACGGCTTGAGGAAGCAGGCTGCCAACTGGTACGCGTTACTGTCAACAATGAAGAGGCAGCCGCCGCGATTAAGGAGATCAAGAAGCAGATTCATATCCCACTCGTAGCGGATATTCATTTTAACTATAAGCTCGCGCTGATGGCTATTGAGAACGGCATCGATAAAGTCCGGATTAATCCGGGGAATATCGGTCGTCGGGAGAAGGTAGAAGCAGTAGTTAAAGCTTGTAAAGAAAAAGGAATTCCGATTCGGATTGGTGTAAACGCCGGATCTTTAGAGAATCATCTCTTGGAGAAATACGGATACCCGACTCCAGAAGCTATGGTAGAAAGTGCGCTGTACCATATTGGCATTCTGGAAGAGCTGGATTTCCACGACATTATCGTTTCCTTAAAAGCATCCGATGTGCCAATGGCCATCGAGGCTTACCGTCAGGCTGCGGAAGTCATTCCTTATCCGCTGCACCTCGGGATTACAGAATCCGGCACCTTGTTTGCCGGTACAGTAAAAAGCTCCGCAGGTATTGGTGCACTGCTCTCTATGGGCATCGGCAGCACCCTGCGTATCTCGCTTAGCGCTGATCCGGTGGAAGAAGTTAAGGTGGCACGCGAGCTGCTGAAGACCTTCGGTCTGATCTCTAACGCGGCTACACTCATTTCTTGTCCGACTTGCGGACGACTCGATATCGATCTTTTCTCCATTGCTAATGAGGTGGAAGAATACATTTCGAAGCTTAAGGTGCCTATTAAAGTATCCGTGCTCGGCTGTGCCGTTAATGGCCCTGGTGAGGCGCGTGAAGCAGATATTGGTATTGCTGGTGCCCGTGGGGAAGGTTTGTTGTTCCGTTACGGTCAGATGATTCGTAAGGTGCCTGAAGCGGAACTAGTGAACGAGCTGAAGAAGGAAATTGATGCGATCGTTATAGCGTATGAGGAGACTGGTGAAATCCCAGGCCGCGCTCATGCTAACCTTGCACCTCCAGTGCAATCGAAGTAACTGGTATTTTACGAATTAATGATTCAATTCATAATAAGTGGCGAAGAACGCCCTGTTACACCCCGGTATATCCGGTGGTGGGAATGGGGCGTTTTTTTTTGCGTGGAATTAATTAGTGTGGGGAAGGACGAATGAATAAGGGGGAACATCGAATGAACTATGAACAAGCGCATGAAGCGTTTATTGAGAAACATCTAGCAAGCAGGACTGGGGAAAGACGAGGAAGGCTAGAGAGAGGGCATCGTCATGCCGAAGAGATGTTTTTACAGAATGTATGGTGGGCGCTTCGTGGGGATTTCGCTGATCTACATCCGGAGTATGAGGTGCTGGATTGGCGCGGGCGATCTTATTTTGCTGACTTTGCTTTCTTGCCAGGACCCGTAAAATTATTGTTTGAGATCAAAGGATATGCAGCACATGTAAGAGACATGGACAGGCTGAAGTATTGTAATGAGCTAAATCGTGAGACGTTTCTGTACGGAATGGGTTACCAAGTAATCTCATTTGCCTACGACGATGTGGAACAGCGCCCTGAGCTATGCGTTACGTTGCTAAGATTGGCGTTAAGCCGCTACCAAATTGTAAGTGCACCGAGTGGTGGAGCAACTCTCACGGAGAAAGAAATTATCCGATATATAGTTGGAAAAGCGGGTGTAGTTCGACTTAAAGATATAGCAGATTATTTCGCGCTAGATCCTAAAACGGTACGATTGATGCTTATGAGATTATGCGAGAAAGGCTGGCTGAAAGCCGTGAAAAGGGAAAATGGCGTTAGAAATGTAGGTTATGAGTTAGCTCGGGATGTCTTATTTTACTGGGATTGATTAGCATAAGTTAAGGGGAGTAGTTAGGGATGAGTGTATTGTGAGAAAGAGCTGCACTTCAAAAGTAACTATGATTGTATGCCTGTTATAGGGAAAATCTCCCTATAAGTAGACCGATTTTGCTCGAAAAGTGAGATTATACGGAAAACCTCCCTATAAATTCGCTGAAAGTAGCTGTTTGTACGTAAAACCGACGAGTTATAGGGAGGAATTCCCTATGAGCCCCTCATTGGGATCGCCCTTCTCAAACTATAGGGAGTTCTTCCCTATAGTTCGGGGTCATGACCGAGCAAACGAATAGATATTTACCGAAATATTTCAACAAGGTTACTTTGCGTACTTAGTGAATTCATTGTATTAAGATAATTTCCGTTACTGAGGAGCCAAGACTAATCAAGTTACTTTACCCATATAGACAAATACTACAGTTACAGTATCTAATTAGATTCGATACAAGTAGCAATCCAATTCGCTAAAGTAGGCATTCGGTGTACATTGTGAATACGATTTGCTAGGTGAATCGGTGTACAGATGCTCACTTCAAAGGTAACTATGATCGCATTCCTGTTATAGGGAAAATCCCCCTATAAATAGACCGATTTTGCTCGAAAAGTGAGTTTATATGGAAAACCTCCTTATAAATTCACTATAAGTAGCTGTTTTTACTTGAATCAACGTAATATGGGGAGAAATTCCCTATAAGCCCTTCATTGGGACTACTTTCTTCAAACTATAGGGAGGTTTTCCCTATAGTTCTTACTAATTGGGTCATAACTGAGCAAATGAGTAGATATTTAGCGAAATAAATTAATAAGGTTACTTTGCGTACTTAGTGAGTTCAGTTTATTAAGATAATTATCATTACCGAGGAACCCAGACTAATCAAGTTACTTCCCCCCATTCAAACAAGTTTGTTACTAAATCTCAGGACTCCACCGACTGTCCTACATCAACAATTCAACAAATCCTCATTTGTGCGTTTACTAATTACCGAAACGGCTATACTACCTAATAGTAGCCAAAGGTGGAAAGGTAGACTGAACGAAACAGGAGGATGACCTATGGAATTAAGTATAGTTGTGATGATCGTGCAGCTCTTTTTCGCGCTGGTTATCGGCGTATACTTTTGGAATCTGCTGCGGGGTCAGAAGACAAACAAGACGGCGGTAGACCGAGAGTCGCGTAAAGAACTGGATAAACTACGGAAAATGCGTATGATTTCATTAACCAAACCCTTGTCGGAGAAAACTAGGCCGGCTTCTATTGGAGATATTGTCGGGCAAAAAGACGGGCTGCGCGCCCTGAAGGCCGCATTATGCAGTGCTAATCCGCAGCATGTGATTATTTATGGTCCGCCGGGAGTCGGCAAGACTGCAGCGGCACGGGTGGTCATGGAAGAGGCAAAGCGCAATCCGCTATCCCCTTTTAAAAACGATGCCAAATTCACTGAAATCGATGCGACAACCGCTCGTTTTGATGAGCGAGGTATTGCTGACCCGTTAATCGGATCGGTGCATGATCCTATCTATCAGGGTGCCGGAGCTATGGGTGTGGCAGGCGTGCCGCAACCGAAGCCGGGCGCGGTGACAAAAGCACATGGCGGGATTCTTTTTTTGGATGAGATCGGTGAGCTTCACCCCATTCAGATGAACAAGCTGCTAAAGGTGCTGGAGGACCGGAAGGTGCTGCTAGAGAGCGCGTATTATAATTCGGAGGACAATAATACTCCGGCTTATATTCATGATATTTTTCAAAATGGATTACCTGCTGATTTCCGTTTAGTTGGCGCGACTACGCGTTCCCCGGATGAGATCTCTCCAGCACTGCGTTCACGCTGCATGGAGATTTATTTCCGTCCGCTATTGCCGGATGAGATTGCGGTCATCGCGCGTGACGCGATACAGAAGATCGGACTGAAGCCAAGCCCGGATGCAGTCACTGTTGTGCAGCAATATGCAACAAATGGCCGGGAGGCAGTCAATATGATTCAGCTCGCAGCTGGATTAGCGCTAACGGAGCAGAGAGATACGCTTAATGCTGCTGATGTAGAATGGGTAGCAGGCAGTAGCCAGCTGCCACTTCGAACAGAGCGCAAAATTCCTTCCGCGCCTCAGATCGGATTGGTTAACGGACTTGCAGTGTATGGACCGGGAATGGGCACCTTGCTCGAGATCGAAGTATCCGCAGCACCTGCGCAGAACGGTCAAGGTAGATTGAACGTAACCGGAGTGGTAGATGAGGAAGAGATTGGCGGAGGTTCTCGTACAATTCGGAGAAAGAGCATGGCTAAAGGCTCCGTGGAGAACGTATTGACCGTACTGCGCACCATGAATCTGGAGCCGGACCGATATGATCTGCATGTGAACTTTCCAGGTGGAACCCCCATTGACGGACCTTCAGCAGGGGTTGCGATGGCAGTGGCTATTGTCTCCGCCATTCGTGGTCTTCCCGTGGATAATACCGTAGCGATCACTGGTGAGATAGGTATACATGGCCGTGTGAAGCCTGTTGGTGGTGTAATTGCGAAGGTGGAGGCTGCTTTTCAGGCGGGAGCTACTACGGTGCTTATTCCAAAAGAAAATTGGCAGTCCCTATTCGCTGACCTCGCCCCACTACGCGTCATTCCTATGGAAACGGTGGATGAGGTCTTCCGTCATCTCTTCGGTGCCGATACAGCAGATGTAAGGCTTCCTGCAGTAGCTGGCGAGCTTTTCTCCGCAGCACCTTCGCTTCTGAAGGCCGATGCCGCTGGAGAGTCTGCAAAGGGTTAAACTTTAAATATTACCTGGAATGTAAGCTAGGGTGTGTTATAGTTTCGATAAGTAAATCGAGACTTGCCGCTGGAATATAAAGGGAGCCGCAGGCGTGTCTGCTGCTTCCTTTTTTAAAGTATAAATTCACACTTTCCATAATCCTTACATTTCTTTGAGAAACGTTGCTGTTTTTTAAGGATAATAAGGTTGTTTATTCTTAAATTGCAAGTACTTTGTTGGTGTTTTGGGGCTGCTTTTGTTAGAATGAATTCATATGAGATTAATTGAGAGCCATGGGAGGTGCGAAAGCGATGATGACAAATAAAACAAAAGGTCGTCGTTTTCCTTTATTACCGCTAAGAGGTCTTCTTGTGTACCCAAGCATGGTTCTTCACTTGGATGTGGGCCGTGAGAAGTCAGTTCGGGCACTAGAAAAAGCTATGGTTGAAGATAATTTAATTCTTCTGTGTTCACAGTCGGAAGTGAATATTGAAGAGCCTGGTCAGGACGATATTTTTCGGGTCGGTACTGTCGCGAATGTGCGGCAAATGCTGAAGCTGCCAAACGGTACGATTCGTGTACTGGTTGAGGGTGTAGAACGAGCCGAAATTATTAATTATATCGATAATGATGAGTATTATGAGGTTATGGCGCGCGAGCTACCAGAAGAGGAAGATGGCGATCAAGAGTGTGACGCGCTGATGCGTACAGTACTTAATCAGTTCGAACACTATATAACGTTATCCAAAAAAGTGACACCAGAGACACTGGCTGCTGTATCCGATATTGAGGAGCCCGGTCGTCTTGCGGATGTTATTACGAGTCATTTATCGCTAAAAATTAAGGATAAGCAAGAAATTCTAGAGACGATTGATGTCAGTAAACGGCTAGAGAAGCTTCTTGATATTCTTAATAATGAGCGTGAAGTGCTGGAGCTTGAACGCAAGATCAATCAGCGTGTGAAGAAGCAGATGGAGAAGACGCAGAAGGAATATTATTTGCGCGAGCAAATGAAAGCGATCCAGAAAGAACTCGGCGAGAAGGAAGGCCGGGTGGGAGAAGCGGAAGAGCTGCGGAATTTAATGGAAGAGAAGAATTTGCCGGAACGCGTGAAAGAGAAGATGGAGAAGGAAATCGATCGTCTGGAAAAAATGCCAGTGAGCTCAGCGGAAGGTGGCGTCATTCGCAACTATGTGGATTGGCTGCTGGGTCTTCCTTGGAATGAACAGACAGAAGATGACCTCGACATTAAGAAGGCAGAGCAAGTACTCGATGAGGACCACTACGGTTTGGAGAAACCAAAGGAGCGGGTATTGGAGTATTTAGCTGTTCAGCAGTTGGTGAAGAAGCTAAAAGGTCCGATCCTATGTCTTGTAGGGCCTCCAGGTGTGGGCAAAACCTCACTAGCTCGTTCCATCGCCCGTTCACTTAATCGTAAGTTCGTTCGCATTTCGCTTGGCGGTGTGCGTGATGAAGCGGAGATCCGTGGTCATCGCCGGACTTATGTGGGTGCGATGCCAGGCCGAATCATTCAAGGGATGAAGACGGCAGGGACGATTAATCCGGTTATTCTGCTAGATGAAATTGATAAAATGGCTGCAGATTTCCGTGGCGACCCATCCTCAGCATTGCTTGAGGTACTGGACCCGGAACAGAACAATACGTTCAGTGACCATTTCGTAGAGTTACCGTTTGATTTATCGAACGTTATGTTTGTTACAACAGCGAATGTTGTGCATAACATTCCGCGTCCGCTACTTGATCGGATGGAAATGCTGTTTATACCGGGTTATACGGAACTGGAGAAATTGCAGATCGGTAGCCGTTATCTTTTGCCGAAGCAGAAGAAGAATCATGGTCTTGCAGAAGATCAGCTGATCATTGAAGACGACAGTTTACTACGTATCGTGCGCGAATATACTCGTGAATCCGGTGTGCGTAATTTGGAGCAGCAGATTGCAGCGTTATGCCGCAAAGCCGCGAAACAGATTGTGTCCAAGGAAAAAGAAAGTGTAGTCATTCTGCCGGATGACATCAAGGATTACTTAGGTGCATCGAAATACCGTTACGGTATGGCGGAGCTTGAAGATCAGATTGGCACAGTAACTGGACTGGCCTGGACTGAGGTTGGTGGCGATACGCTGCTGATCGAAGTGACTGTTGTGCAGGGAACGGGCAAGCTGACACTTACTGGACAACTGGGCGATGTAATGAAGGAGTCAGCGCAGGCTGCCTTTAGTTATACACGTTCGAAAGCGGAGGAGCTGGGGCTCCAGCCTGATTTTTATGAGAAGATTGATATTCATATCCACATTCCTGAAGGTGCAATTCCGAAGGATGGTCCGTCTGCAGGGATTACGATTGCTACCGCTCTAATCTCCGCACTTACGAAGCGTTATGTTTCGAAGGATGTAGCCATGACCGGTGAGATCACTCTGCGTGGACGTGTATTGCCGATCGGTGGACTGAAAGAGAAGTCTTTAGCTGCACACCGTGCCGGATATAAAAAGATCCTTCTTCCCAAAGACAATGAACGTGATCTGAAAGAAATTCCAGAGAGCGTACGCAATGATGTGGAGTTCATACCAGTATCTAACATGGATCAGGTCTTGCATCATGCGTTAGTTGAGCATCATAATGAAATTAGCAGTGAGCCACCGAGTAGTGTGCATTAGAAAGGAAGTCCTATGAAAGTTAATATTGCCGAATTTATAATCAGTGCCGTTGGCCCTGATCAATACCCTGATGATGCTTTGCCAGAGGTTGCTCTGGCAGGGCGCTCCAATGTAGGGAAGTCATCCCTCATTAACCGAATGATTAACCGCAAGAATCTGGCTCGGACAAGCTCCACCCCAGGTAAGACCCAGCATATGAACTATTACCGTATCAATGAAGGCAGCATGTATTTTGTTGACTTTCCAGGTTACGGATATGCAAAAGTGTCGAAGACACAACGTGCGACATGGGGCAAGATGGTGGAAAAATATCTATCTGAGCGTGATACGTTGAAGCTTGTTCTGCTCATCGTGGATCTGCGTCATCCGCCGACCAGCAATGATAAGATGATGTTCGACTGGTTGAAGCATTATGATCTTCCTATGTGTGTAGTAGCGACTAAGGCGGATAAGATTCCGAAGACTCGCTGGCAAAAGCATATCAAGATCATGAAGCAGGAGCTTGGCGTGCTGCCAGGGGATAATTTCATTCCATTCTCTTCAGAGATTGGCCTTGGTAAAGAAGAGCTTTGGGGATTGATCGACGGGTATGTTCTCTCCTCTCCAGATTCTGAGGATGCTGAAATAGATGGAAATGAACCTCAGCAAGAGGAACCTACTGAAGCCTAAGACAAGAACTCATTTACAATCAAGCAACCATTCCATTTGGGAATGGTTGTATTTTTTTGTGGGTAAAACTAAATTTTCTATGGGAAGGGACCGATAGATAACATATGAAAGATATCCATTGCCACATCTTACCCTTTATGGATGACGGAGCTACTGATTGGGAATCCGCTCTCGCCATGGCGCAAGACGCCTATAGGGACGGAATTACATCCGTCATTGCCACACCACATCACGCCAACGGTCAATATATGAATAACTCCGCTAGTATAAGAGAAGCGGTGGATCTGATGAATGAGAAACTTCGTCAGCATGGCAATCCACTGCTTGTTCTTCCGGGTCAGGAAATCAGAGTATACGGAGATTTACTGGATGATCTGGAGCGGGGGCAACTGCTAAGTCTTGCAGACTCGCGGTATATTTTGCTAGAAATGCCTTCTTCACGAGTCCCACGCAACATGGAAGAAATCTGTCACGAATTGATCATTCAAGGGTTCGTTCCGGTCATCGCCCATCCGGAGCGTAATGCTGAAGTAGCTGCCGATCCTTCTAAGTTAGAAAGATTGATAGAACTGGGATCACTCGGTCAGGTAACCGCACAAAGTCTTGCAGGCGTCTTCGGGAGTAAACTTCAGAAGCTATCCCTGGAGTTATGTCGTAGAAATGCAGTACATGTGTTGGCCTCTGATGCACATGACAGTGTTCATCGTCCTTTTGGATTAAATGCTGCTTATGTGGTTTTAGAGAAAGAATTAGGTCCTGAGATGCGCGACTATATGCGCGAGAACTCTCAGCAAATTGTGGCAAATGGTGAGGTTAATCATGGTAATCACGTACAAAAAAGGAGGAATCGACACAAATTGTTTGGGATTTTTTCCCGAAAGGGCTGACTAATCTACCTAATAGTGGTAGAATGGGTTTTATTGGGTGAATCGTTGATATACGTAATAGTGTAGACATAAGGTGAAATAGTCTAGGACTATAGTAACACGAGAATTTAAATACATATAAAGAGGTGGATATTTAGTGACTTTGAAAAAGAAACTAGTAGTATCGACATTAGCAGTTAGCATGGCAGCGGTTGCAGTAGCAGGACTTCCGCTTAGCAGCAAAGGATTGGCAGCTCAGTTTGGGATCGTTGGAACAGCATCCGCTGCAACTAGCGTGGATTTTGCAAGCTTGAAGGAGCGCGCAACGAAGCTTTATAGCACGCTTACTGATGCTGATAAGCAGACGCTTCGTGATTTCCGTACTGAGCTTCAAGGTCTTTCACGTGAGCAACTGGAAAAAGATTTCGCGCCTGTTTTGGCTCAACTTGAACTCAGCGATGGACAAAAATCTACATTGTTTGATTTCTATTTAGAAGTAGTATCGTCTATCTATACTCCGGATTTATCCGCAGTTACAGATATTCTGAAGTCCCCTAATTATGAGGCTTATCAAGCGCTACTGAAGGAAATCGGTAAACAAGCTGGTGTTACAGATCTTTCGGTTGAAGAAGTTTACAGCTTCATCTTTGGTTCAAACGGCGTTGAACAGAAGCTAATTAACTTGCTAAAAGGAAAATCAGAAACTGATCTGATTGATCTTATTGCTCATCCGAACAGTGAACTCGCGAATAAAGTGAAGGGTATTGTTCTCGATAGCACCATTGGTTCTGCCAACTATTCCTTGAGAGCGTCTCTAGCAGAACTTAAGATTACTAAAGATATGATTTCAGCAACCAAGAATAATGTTGAATCAACACTTAAGAATGAAAAAGCAGCTGCGCTAGTTCTGGCGAAAGCTTACTACAACGCGTATCTTAAGACATCTACACCAACTACTGATCCTACTACTCCGGGTTCCGGTTCCGGCTCCGGCTCCATAACGACTCCACCTGTATTAACTGTGGATCAGAAATTGGCAGCTGCGGCTACTTATGATGTATCTAAACTGGTACAAGTAGTAGATGGTAAAGCAACTGTGAAATTGGTAGATACCGATACAATCAATGCCTTGGCTAATCTTGCTGCTGCAGCTAAAGCTGCCGGTAAAGAAGGTACTGCCCTCACGCTGACATTGAATCTTGGTACGATCACTGCGCCTACTGTTGAAGTTCCGTTGTCCAAAGCTATTGTTGAAGCAGCTAAGACGAACGGCATTGCGAATATCGCAGTAACCTTTAATGGTGTAACCGTAACGATTCCTGTAAGTCAGTTCAGCACAGCTATTGCATTGACAGTAACTACCGCTAAACCAGAAGTTGTAACTTCTGTTACCAAACTGAAATTGGCTTCGGATGTATACGAGTTCGGACTCAGTGTGGATGGTGTAGCGACTAGCACATTCAAACAACCAATCACCATTAAACTTCCACTTAAGAATACTGATGGTCTTGATAAAGAATTGCTGTCCGTAGCGAAGCTTGTATACGGAAGCCTGCAATTCCAAGGTGGAGTGCTTGATGGAGAGTTCATCGTAGAACCACGTGATACATTCTCATCCTATGCAGTGCTTGAGAATAAAGTGAACTTTACGGATATTGCTAGTGTACAAGCATGGGCTGGCAAACAAATTCAAGTCGTAGCTGCAAAAGGTGCGATTGAAGGCGTAGGCGAAGGCAAATTCGCACCGAAGAGCAATGTAACTCGTGCAGAGTTCGCTAAAATGCTGATTCGTGCGCTTAATCTGGAGAATAACTCTGCTGTACAAAGCTTTAATGATGTAAGTTCATCTGCTTGGTATGCACCTTATGTAGCGGTTGCAGCAGAAAAAGGAATCATTACTGGCCGCAGTGCGGACAAGTTCGATCCTAATGCAACTATCACACGTGCAGAGATGGCAACGATGATCTCCCGCGCAGTGAAATCTATTCATCCAGCTGCAACAACGAATGTAACGGCAATTAGCCAATTCTCCGATGCTGCTAAGATCAGCGCATCTTTGAGAGATGGCGTAGCATTTGCAGCAGATCATAACTTGGTTATCGGAAATGCTGGTAAGTTCAACCCGAACGATACGGCAACTCGTGCTGAAGCAGCAGTAATTATCTACCGTACCATTAACTTCAAGTAAGTAAATAAAAAAGTATAGTATACAGCCTCCTCTCATGTAGGTGAGAGGAGGCAATTTTTTGCCAATAGGGAAGTACTGTAATATAGTAACGAAATATTTCAGAAATAGCTTGGAGGTAATTACACTTGTCATCACAAGAATTGGATCTTCGCGATTATTTTCAGATCGTCAGGAAGAGACTATGGCTGATTGTTAGCATAGTTGTTTTGGTGTGCGGTGTTGCTGGTGTGTACAGTCTGTATATTAAGAATCCGGTGTACGAAGCATCCACTAAGATTATCGTTAACCAGACACCGACACAATCGGCAGCAGCACAGCTTGATTTGAACCAGATTAATACTAATATTCAATTAATTAATACGTATAAGGAAATTATTAAGACTCCAGCCATCCTTGATATTGTTACGAGAGATTATCCGCAGTTCAATATTACTGCAGAAGAGCTGTTGAAGAAGGTTAATGTGAGCTCTGTCAATAATACGCAGGTGATGACACTTGTCGTTCGAGATAATTCGTATCAGCGAGCCGCTGAAATCGTGAATGCCATTTCACTTGTATTCAAGGATGAGATTCCTAACCTATTTAATGTGGAGAATGTATCGATTCTGAATGAGGCCAAAGTGAATCCACTTATCGAGCCAGGACCGGTAGAACCGAATGTCTTAATGAATATGGCTATAGCTTTCATCGTTTCCTTGATGATTGGTTTAGGGATTGCTTTCTTGCTGGAATACATGGACGATACGCTGAAGACTGAAGCCGATATTGAGAGATATCTTGGTCTGCCAACGATAGCAATGATTACAAGATTGGGTTCAGAAGAAAATAAACAAGGCATAACACAGGCACAGACGCAAACATCCAGAAAGGCGGGCGAACTCGAACATGTCACAGCTGCCAAATAAACAACGTCATCTGATTACCGTTACGAATCCTCGCTCCCCTGTATCTGAAGCGTTTCGTGCGCTACGCACGAATATTGATTTTTCTTCTGTGGATGAGACTATTCAAGTGATTATGGTAACTTCGTCCGGACCGGAAGAAGGTAAATCAACGGTTTCTGCTAACTTGGCGGCGGCTTATGCTCAAGCAGATAAGAAGGTATTGTTGATTGACGCGGATTTGCGGAAGCCTACAGCACATAAGACTTTTTCGCTTAGTAACCGATTTGGGCTTTCTTCACTACTGTCTCAGCAGGCGGTTCTTGAGGATACTGTCCAAGATTCTGGTGTTTCCAATCTTTCCATCATGACCTCAGGTCCGATTCCTCCAAATCCAGCAGAAATGATGGCTTCTAATCGGATGAGCACTCTTTTACAGGACTTGCGCCAGCGTTATGATGTCATTCTTATTGATACTCCACCGTTATTGGCGGTTACAGATGCGCAGATCATGGCTTCCAAGAGTGATGGTGTCATTATGGTTGTCAGCTATGGCAAGGTAAAGCGGGATATTGCTGTAAAAGCTAAAGCTAACCTTGATCGTGTAGGTGCAAAAATGCTTGGCGTGGTGCTCAATAATGTAAAACGTAAAGCCAGCGAAGGTTACTATTACTACTACTATGGAAATTGATAGGTTCTTAAACAATAATGTTGTTTTTGGAGGCACTGAAAATGACAGCGAAATCTAGAGTGGTTCTATTATTCCTCATTGACCTAGCAATCATATGGTTCAGCATTGTGACATCCTATTTATTTCGGTATCCTAACCACGCTCTTCAGGAATACGGTGCACAGATGCTGCAATTTGGCTTGATTGCAACATTTGCATTCGGGGGAAGTTTGATATATTTTGGTCTCTACCGAAGAATGTGGCAATATGCCAGCATTGGTGAGATTATATCGGTTTCTAAAGCCATTGTAGTAGGGTCTTTGTTTTCATTTGCCCTAGCTTATCTGATTTTGCCAGATAGAGTACCCCTTGCAATAGAAGTTAGGTCGATGGAGACCATTCTTTTATTAGTAGGTGGGGTTCGGTTTTTGTGGAGAGTACTCCATAATGACCGAATTAATTACAAAGACACTAAGACCCAAACACTAATTGTAGGTGCAGGGGATTGTGGAATACTAATTGCTCGGGAAATGATGGGGCCGTCTTTTGCTCATACGAAGCTGGTAGGTTTCATTGATGATAGTATCAATAAATATCATATGTCTATACTGGGTGTGCCCGTGTTAGGGAATCGTTACGCGATCCCCGCTATTGTGAAAGAACGGGAAATTCATGAGATTATTATCGCCATGCCCTCAGTTTCACGTACTGAAATCTCTGAAATTATTAATCTGGCAAAGAAGACCGGTGCTAAGCTTAAGATTATACCCGCACTTAACGATCTGATCGCGGGGAAAATATCCGTGAAGAAACTGCGAGATGTTAGTGTTGAAGATTTACTAGGCCGTGAGCCAATTGTAGCGGATTTGAACAGTATCCTAGGTTATGTCCACCATAAGACTGTGTTGGTTACAGGAGCTGGTGGATCGATTGGTTCTGAACTCTGTCGGCAGATTGCGCCATTCGGCCCGGACAAGTTAATGCTGCTTGGACACGGCGAGAATAGCATTTATACGATTGAAATGGAGCTTCGTAAGCAATTTCCTGATCTGAATATTGTTACCGTAATCGCAGATGTACAGGACCGCAGTCGGATGATGGACATATTCAGTAGTCATAATCCACATGTTGTCTTTCATGCGGCAGCACATAAACACGTTCCATTAATGGAGCGTAACCCTTCCGAAGCGATTAAGAATAATGTGTTCGGAACAAGAAATGTTGCGGATTGTGCAGATAAATATGGTGCGGAGAGATTTGTAATGATCTCTTCAGATAAAGCGGTTAACCCAACAAGTGTGATGGGTGCAACTAAGCGGATTGCAGAAATGTATGTGCAGAGTTTGCATACCACGAGTAGAACGAAGTTCTCAGCTGTGCGTTTTGGAAACGTGCTTGGCAGTCGTGGAAGTGTGATCCCGGCCTTTAAACAGCAGATTGCTGTAGGTGGTCCGGTTACGGTTACTCATCCAGAGATGGTTCGTTATTTTATGACGATTCCAGAAGCTGTGCAGCTTGTAATCCAGTCGGGCTCTTTTGCCAAAGGTGGAGAAGTATTCATTCTTGATATGGGTGAACCGGTAAAAATTCTAACCTTAGCTGAAGATTTGATTACACTCTCAGGTTATGAACCCTATAAGGATATTGATATTCAATTCTCTGGTATTCGTGAGGGTGAGAAGTTGTATGAAGAGCTGTTGACGGATGAAGAAAATTTAGGTTCTACAGATCATGGAAGAATCTTTATCGGTAGACCTAATGTAATCAGTCTGAATCAGCTAGAACTGGAATTTAAACGTTTGGAACGTGTTCTCGCCGAAGAACCTGAAGTTATTCGTGAAATAATCAATCAGATTGTACCGATGCAGCCCGTTGCCCAAGTTGCTATTAGCTAATTCATTCATAAAGGGGGATATGCAAGTGTTTAATAAACGATGGAAAAAGATCCTTTTATGGACGCTATCAGTCATTGTAGTGCTGGGTGTTGGTGGTTTGTTCGCTGCGAATTATGCGGTCGATAAGCTGATGAATTCTATGGTGGATGGTTTTGATCTGGAGTCTGAGGATCAAGTTAGTGGTGGTCAAGATCAAGGAACTGTACCTGAAGATGCAGTAGTGGATGGTAAAGTCGATCCTGTAGCGTCTGCAACACCTGCTCCATCAACAGATGATGTGGGAAGCAAAGATACTGGGGAAGCTGGAAAAGATACAACAGCTTCAACTACTAGCGAACCTACGAAAACACCATCAACAGATTCGAAAGATGGCTCTTCAGATGGATATACTGCACAGGTTTCAACAGATAAAGCTAAAGAAATTCAAGAGAATGTAACGATGAAGGATAAAGCAGATGTAGCTGCTATTGTACTCGGTCAACTAAGTGTATCTGATATTAATCGGCTAAAAGATCTAGCTAAGGGTGGTCTGACGCTTGATGAGAAACAGGAAGCACGTAGTATCATCCTCGGTAAAGTTTCTGAAGAACAATATAATGAGCTTTCACAGGTCGCTAAGAAGTATGGCGTGAGTCAAGGGAAGACACGTGATCAAGTCCTTAAAGAGGAAGAGCAATTAAAAGCGAAAGAAAAGGGAAGTGAATAAGTATGTCTAAAGCAACGCTACCAGTCATAGCTCTATCGTTGATAGCTTCAATAGGGTTAGCACCCTTAACGGCATCTGCACCTATTTCCGTATCAGCAGCGGCGATACCCAATGCAACAACTAAGGCGGCAGCAGCAGCTACAGTCAAAGTACAAAGCATGAATGTAAAGATGATTTTTGATGGAGCAAGTATTGGGACGCCTACAGGTCAATATGTATTCATGTACAACAATACAACTTATGTTCCATTACGCTTTATGTCATATGCATTACAAAAGAGTGTAGCTTGGGATGCTAAGAACGTTAAGGTTACTGTAGCAGAGCCTAACAGTTCAGAGCTAGTAGTGATTAAAGAGTATCTAATGAATGCAACCAACGGGAATAGTGCTTCAGCAGTATCTAAGAATCTTGTACTCAATCAAGTGAAGGCAAGTTATGTATTTAACGGTGCAGCCAAGGCATTACCTACGGGGCAATCCAGCTTTATCTTGAATGGCTCCTTATATGTCCCTCTACGTTTTTTATCGGAATCTGTAGGTCATAACATTAGCTGGGATCAGAAGACGAAGACCATTACTGCTGCTTCTAAGGCTTATCAAGAACAAGGTAGCACTAAGGATACATCTCCAGCAGCGACACCAGTACCAACGGATTCAACCAGTGCAGTTAATGGTGGTTCAGCGGGTACTGGTAAAGTTTCTTATGAAACCATTACTAGTGAAACGGAAGCCAAACTTACTGCGCTTGAAGAACAAAGCCGATCGACATTAATGAGTATTGCGTTAGAATATTTCGGAGCAAAAGATGAAGCGAGTAAAAAGAGTATTAAGGCTAAAGGTGTACAACAACTAGCCTCATTAACTGCCAACTTCAACAGTATAATAGCCGACACTGAACAAAAACTGAACAGTAACGGATATAGTACGGAGATTATTAGTCAGTATAGAAGTAAATTTGAATCGACACTTCAGTCAGGGAAAAATGCTGCTGAGGCAATGAAAAACTAAACAAGATAAGACGATCATCTCTATGTCTCTTGGACATAGAGATGATGTACATAGATAGAAAATAGTAACTTAAAGGATCAGGTGAACTTATGAGACCTTATGTTTACGTGAAACAAACCATTGATTTTCTGTTGGCTTTAATCGGAATGTTAGTGTTATGGCCGGTCTTTTTGATCATCGCGATCGCGATTAAGACAAGCTCTAAAGGGCCTATCCTATTTAAACAAAAGAGATTAGGCAAAAAAAAATCGGAATTCTACATTCTCAAATTCAGAACGATGCGAACGGATACGCCTAATGATATGCCAACTCATCTATTGAAGGACCCAGATTTTTTTATAACAAAAGTAGGCAAGTTCCTAAGAAAAACAAGCTTGGATGAACTACCTCAGATTATTAATATCCTCAAAGGTGAGATGAGTATCGTTGGACCTCGCCCTGCGTTATGGAATCAGTATGATTTGATTGCGGAGCGTGATAAGCACGGAGCAAATGATATTAAGCCTGGATTGACTGGGTGGGCGCAGATTAATGGTCGGGATGAGCTTGAGATTGATATTAAGGCTAGGCTTGATGGGGAATATGTTAGGGGTCTTTCTTTAATATTTGATATCAAGGTGTTTTTTATGACGATCTTAAGTGTTCTGAAATCAGATGGTGTAAAAGAGGGAACAACAAAACAGGAAGTGTCTTCTACCAAAGGGGTAACCTTATAAGATGAGCAAACGAAAGATATTAATTACTGGTAAAGGGAGTTATGTAGGTTCAAATTTTATGAAGTGGCTGGAACAATGGTCAGATCAATATGAAGTCGTAGAACTATCGGTTAGAGGTACGGAATGGAAGGAACATGATTTTTCAATTTATGATGTAGTACTCCATCTTGCTGGAATTGCTCATGTATCTACGGACCCAAGTATGGAGCAGCAATATTATAAAGTTAATCGCGATTTGGCAATTGAAGTTGCTGAGAAGGCAAAGAAAGAACATGTTAAGCAGTTTATTTTTACGAGCAGTATTATCGTCTATGGTGACAGCAGCCATATCAATAAGAAAAGAGTAATAGATAAAAACACAAAACCTCAGCCATCTAATTTTTATGGTAATAGTAAGCTCCAGGCGGAGGAAGGCATTTCTCTTCTAGAAAGTGATGATTTTAAGGTAGTTATAATTAGACCGCCTATGATTTATGGTAAGGGTTCTAAAGGGAATTATCCGAAATTGGCAAGCTATGCACGTAAATTACCACTATTTCCTGACATCGACAATGAAAGAAGTATGCTTCATATAGATAATCTTTGTGAGTTTATTAGGTTGATGATTGAAAATAATGAACAAGGCTTGTATTTTCCGCAGAATGCTGAATATGTAAAAACGGCTGAAATGGTTAGGCTGATCTCAGAGATTCATGAGAAAAATGTAAGACTCACAAAAGTTTTTAATCCCTTACTTAGGTTTATGGGGAATTTTGTGAGTACAGTAAATAAAGCATTCGGTAATCTAGTCTATGAACATAGAATGTCCGATTATAAAGAAAACTACAGAATTAGGGGTTTGAAAGAATCAATTGTAGTCACAGAAGCGGAGAAGAATTAGAGATGAAAAAGGTTCTTATATTAGTTAATCATGATGTAGTTATTTACAATTTTAGACGTGAGCTTGTTGAACGTCTCTTGCAAGAAGGATATGAAGTTTATATCTCTTCACCATACGGTGAACGTATAGATGACTTAGTTGCTATGGGATGTAAATATGTTGAAGCTTCAATTGAACGTCATGGAACAAATGTATTTAAAGAATTAAAGTTAATCTCTTATTACAAAAGAATAATGAGAGATATAAGGCCTGATGTGGTCCTCTCATACACAATTAAACCAAATATTTATGGTGGAATGGCTTGTAAATCTCTGAATATCCCTTATATAGCGAATATAACAGGTTTGGGTACCGCAGTTGAGAATGCAGGGATTATGCAGAAGATTACGATTACTCTGTACAAGATTGCTTTTAAAAAGATTAATTGCCTGTTTTTTCAAAATTCAGAGAACATGCAATTTTTTATTGATAATAACATCGTGGTGGATAGACATAGATTAATTCCTGGTTCAGGTGTTAATCTAGAACATTTTCAGGTTTTAGATTATCCATCTGAAGATACGATAGAATTTGTATTTATTTCAAGAATTATGAAAGAAAAGGGCGTAGATCAATATTTAGAGGCTGCTGAATACATAAGGCATAAGTATCCTAACACAAGATTCCATGTATGTGGTTTTTGTGAAGAGGCTTATGAAGATAAGTTATCATTATTACAAGCTCAAGGGATTATTTATTATCATGGTATGTTAAGAGATATTAGAGATATTCTTAAAAAAATCCACTGTACAATTCATCCAACATATTATCCAGAAGGGATGTCAAATGTATTACTTGAAAGTGCCGCGTGTGGTAGACCAATTATTACGACAGATAGAAGTGGATGTCGAGAGATAGTTGATGAAGGTATTAACGGATTTATTATAGAGCAACGTAATAGTAAAGAATTAATTGAATCGATAGAGAAGATTTTACAACTTGATTATCAAACGAAAAAAAATATGGGGTTAGCTGGTAGAATTAAAGTTGAAAAAGAATTTGATAGACAGTTAGTAAACAGTGCTTATTTAGATGAAATAATGAAAATTAAGAAATGGACTTAGGAGAAATATTATGATAAATAAGTTGAGAATATTGCATGTTTTAGGGGGACTGAATAGAGGCGGGGCCGAAACAATGGTGATGAATTTATATCGTAATATTGATCGTTCCAAAATACAATTTGATTTTGTCGTACATACTACTAATAAATGTGATTATGATGATGAAATAAGAGAGTTAGGCGGAAAGATATATCGTATGCCACGTTACAACGGTAAAAACCATTTAGATTATAAAAGGGAATGGAATGTATTTTTTTTTCGACATCCCGAAATTAGAATTGTCCACGGTCATATGAGAAGTACTGCATCTATATATTTAAAAATAGCGAAAAGTTTCGGAGCGAGGACTATAGCTCATAGTCACAGTACATCAAATGGGGTTGGTATTTCAGCCTTAGTTAAAAACATTATGCAATATCCAATTCGTTATAACTCAGATTATTTATTTTCGTGCTCTCAGAAAGCCGGCGAATGGTTATTCGGAAAATACCATTTTAAAAAAAAAAATTCTCTCGTCGTAAAGAATGCAATTGAGAGCGAAAGATATATTTTTAATATAATGAAAAGAGATAAATTAAGAAAAGAACTTGGAATCGATGGAAAGTTTGTAATAGGACATGTTGGTAGATTTTGTGTTGCAAAAAATCATAGGTATTTAATTGATATTTTTGAAAGTATTTATAATACTGATAATAATTCTTTATTGCTCTTAGTTGGAGATGGTGAATTATTAGAGGAAATAAAAAGTATAGTTAATGATAAGAAATTAAGTAATGCTGTTATGTTTTTGGGTAACAGATCAGATGTTTTTGATTTGCTTCAATGTATGGATACATTCGTATTTCCTTCAAAATTTGAAGGATTAGGAATATCAATTATTGAAGCTCAAGCTTCAAGTTTGCCATGTATAATTTCTGAAAATATACCATTAGAAGCACATATCACTAAGTTAGTACAAGTAGTATCTCTAAATAGAAGCCCTGATGTATGGGCTGAACACATATTAAGAGAAAAAGATAACTCGCGACGTGTTGATATGTCGGGAGAAATCAAAAAAAAGGGTTATAATGTTAACTTTAATACTAAGTGGTTAGAGGAATTTTATTGCGAAATTATCTGAATTCGAGGAGATGAATATGAATATTATATTAAGGTACTTTAAATTATTTTTGTTTAGAAAAAAGTGGAGAAGCAATAATACACATAATTCAACAATACCAAAAAGGTTATTTGATGAAAGGAGAGTTAATATAGGTAGATTTACTTATGGGGCTCTAAATATTTATTCTTATGGAGCTGAGAATGAGAGACTAATCATAGGTGATTTTGTTTCCATTTCTTCTGATGTAAAGTTTATTTTAGGTGGGAATCATAGGATGGATACCATATCAACCTTTCCCTATAAAGTTAAATTAATGGGTGAAAAAAATGAGTCTTATACTAAAGGTCAAATAATTATTGAGGATGATGTTTGGATCGGTATGGATTCACTTATTCTATCCGGAGTAAGAATTGGACAAGGCGCTGTTATAGCAGCGGGTAGTGTTGTAACCGCTGACGTCCCTGCATATTCTATAGTTGGTGGAAATCCTGCAAGAGTTATAAAATATCGATTTGATGAAAATACGATTAATACTTTAAGATCAATTGATTTTAAGTTAATTGATTCTGATTTTTTTTATGCAAATAAAGAACAGTTCTATAATAAAGCAGATGAGAAATCTTGTGCTAGAATTTATTTGGAATTAGAAAAATATAATGCAGAGAAAAAAAGGTGATATATGCTTATTTCAATTGTTATCGTAAATTTTAATACAAAAGAAATAACATCTCGTTGCGTGGATTCTTTTCTATATAATCGTGTTGATGGTAATAATATTGAAATTATTATAGTTGATAATGCTTCTACAGATGGAAGCGGTCATTATTTTCAAGAAAAGTATTTTCAAAAGGAAAATATAAAAATAATCTTGAATGAAAAAAACTTTGGATTTGGTTTAGCGAATAATATGGGGGTTAGCATAGCAAGAGGACATTATATTGTTTTTGCAAATAGTGATACATATGTTGAGGGGTTTGATTTTAAGAATTTAATTGCTTGCTTCGAAGAAAAAGAAAACATAGGAGCGCTTAGTTGTAAGATTCTTTACCCTAATGCTTCAATCCAAACCTTAGGATATAATTTCCCTTCACTTTGGAATGATTTTTTATTAAATGCATTATTCTGGAATTATAAATTTGCCAAAAAAGTCAGATATCGAAAATACGAAAATAAAGGTTTATTTGAAAGGGATTGGATCTCTGGTTGTTTTTTTATGTGTAAAAAAGAAATATATCAGCAAGTTAATGGATTTGATCCTGATATTTTCATGTATGCAGAAGATCTTGATATTTGTGCTAGATTTTTCGCCTTAGGTAGCAGGAATTATGTTTATGATAAAGAGCAAATTTATCATCTCCATGGTCAATCTTCAATTAATAGTAAAGTTAATTTTAAGAAAATGCTTATAGGTAAAAAGAATTACTACTATGTAATGCGAAAAAATAAATTAGTTAAATGGCCAGGCATTATTTACCTTATGCATTTAATTCATATAGTAGGTCTTTTTTTATTCAAACGTATTATGCAGATCTTATTAAATAAAAATTAAAACTAAAAATACTTTGGAGAACTATTTATATGAAAAAGATATTATATGTATCATTACTAGATTGGTATTTCACAAAGCAAAGACCTCAACATATTGCAGAACTTTTAAGCAGAAAACATAAAGTGAAGTATTTATGTCGTGCATCTTGGAGAACTAAACATATAAAAAAACATAATGAAAATGAAAAAATCCGTGATTTTTTTGATATCAGTGAATCTCTACGAATTGAAAGATTGAAGTATTTTCCATTTAATAAATATAGCAGTATATCATTTATAAATGAATTTTTTTATAAATTAGCTTTAGAAAAAAGTATTAAAAAGTTTCAACCAGATATTTTATGGCTCACACATCCTGACCATTACGATCTTATTCCACAAAATTTTCAAGGCAAAGTAATTTATGATTGCATGGATAATTATTCACAATTTTATAAAGAGTTTGAGAAAAGAACTAAAATTAATGAAAAAGAAAAAAAATTGGTAAATAAATCAGATCTAGTAATTACTAGTAGTAATGGACTGAAAGAGAAACTTATTGGAATTTCGACCAAAACCCATATTGTAACTATAAAGAATGCAGCTGATTTTACTTACTTTAATAATTATTTAAATTCAACTAAAGTAAAGAAAAAACCAGCAGAATTAAATGAAGGGAGAAAAATTGTAGGGTATTTTGGAGGAATTAGTAGTTGGTTTGATATTGATACATTGGTTTATACTGCTCGAAAACATAAAGAATGTGATTTTGTGATAATTGGACCTTTAAGTGACGTGAATATTGCTGCTAAAGCCTCAAATATAGAAAATATAATATTTATTGGCCCTAAAATTTATAATGAACTTGCAAATTATCTATATCATTTTGATGTGTGTATTATGCCTTTTGTAGTAAATGAATTAATCAAAGATGTTAATCCAATAAAGTTATATGAGTATCTTTCAATGGGAAAGCCAGTAATAGTTCCTCAATATGATGAAATATTGGAATTTAAAGGTTATGTTTACTTTTCTCAAAATCAAGAAGATTTCTCAAGAAAGCTCGAAGAAGCACTTGCTGAAGATAATTCTAAATTTTTTATAGAGAGAATAGAATTTGCTAAAAGAAATACTTGGGACTCTAGAGTTGATGAAATTAATAAGTTAATTAACTGATTGGAGAATAGCTCTTAAATGTTGAGAATAAAGGATGTATTACTTTGTATTGTTTGTATTTTGTTTGCTTGTATAGGTGTTTTTTTTGATATCGAAATTATAATGCTCATATTTATAGTGATTTTTATATTGGTAAATATGTTAGTAAATCAAACGAAAGATACAGCTACATTTTCTCTACTTTTTTTGACAATATTTTTGCCATTTTATGCTGTATTGAGAGCCTTTCTACAGCTAAAAGGTATAGAAATATTAAGTCTTTATGTAAATTATATTAGAGATTTTGTGATTATAGTTTGTTTTGTAATATTTTTATTGAAAAAAAATAATCACAAAATTTTAGGTGTGATGAATTCAACTGATAGAAACTTAATGCTGGGGATCAATTTACTTTTTGCTAATTATGTAATAGGTTTTTTTATCTCTTTAGCAAATGGTTATATGGTATTAGCGATTAAAGGTGTTCATCTAAATATAATCCCTATATTACTAGTGTACATTATTTCAAACAGTACCAACATTAATGAAGAATTTATAGCTAAGTTTATCAAATCATCGATATTGATAGGATTAATTGTTTCTATCGTGGGTATATTTTTCTATCTAGTAAAGCCAGGTATATTTGGGCAGTTGCTTTTAATTTTTTCTCAGCAAGATGAATCAAATTATTTACAAGTGTTAAATTATTCGCGTATGGTTAGTACTTTTTTATCACCAAATGTCTTTGGATCATATATGGCAATATCATTGCTATTAACTATTCATCTAGCACTTACTAATAAAATACGAAATATTTTTGCTGTGATTTTAATAGTTGTATTCAGTGTTTGTCTAATCTTATCTTTTTCGAGAGGAGCATGGGCTTTTGCTATAGGAGGGATTTTTCTTTTGTTGATCCTAAGTAGAAATAAATTCAGTAAAAGACAACTTGAATTTGCAACGTTATCTCTAATTGCAATTATATTAATCTTTTTAGTTATGCCATTTGTAAATAGAGGATTAGAAGAATACCTTTTATCTAGATTAAGAAGTATCTTTGATTTTTCAAATGAATCTTCTTATGGTAGAAGTGATAATTGGATGGAAGTGTTAAAAGCCGTATCAAATAATATATTTGGCCTAGGATTAGGAATAGCTAGTATAAATCTCTCGTATTATCCGGAGCTGGCCCAAAAGTTAGGTGTAAATGTCGTTGACGGTTACTACATAAAAATTATTGCGGAGACTGGTATTATTGGTTTAATTCTGTTTAGTAGTTTTTTATTATTAATGATTCATTCTTTATTTAGATTGATTGTGAGGTCAAACGATGAAAAAAGTAGTATTTACGCGTTGGTTACAGCGATACTGTTTGGGTTCTTAATACAATCCTTTGGGAGTAATACTTTTGATTATGTTAATATTGCACCATTTTTATGGATTTATATTGGATTTGCTCTAAGATTAAACAGGTTATAGTTTGGGGAATTTAGAATTTTTATAAATCGATTTTAAAATGTACGCTAAGCAAAGTGAGTGATGGAGTAAATGAGTAGAAGTAAGCAACTTGCCAAAAATACGGCTATTATTGCCTTAGGTAAGATTTGCACGCAATTTATGAGTTTTTTTTTGTTTCCTCTTTATACTGCATTATTGTCTGCTGAAGAATATGGAATAGTAGATTTATTTAGTACTTATATTATGTTATTCATCCCTTTAATAACTTTTCAGATGGAGCAGGCTTTGTTTAGACATTTAATTGATGCACGAGATAATGAAAATGAAAAAAAAGTTCTGATTTCAACTGTTATTGCATTTGCTATTTTTCAAACAAGCCTGTACTCTATTATTTTTTTTATTGTTCAAAATTTTATTCATAATGAATATAAGTACTTCCTATTTACAAATGTTGTTGTTTATATATTTTCTGAAATAATGCTTCAACTGGCTAGAGGACTTGGAGATAATAAGACTTATGCTTTGGGGAGCTTTATAACAGCAATTTCAACTATGTTATTGAATATTTTATTTATTGTTGTATTAAAACTTGGTGCGGCTGGGATGTTCCAAGCAATATTTTTAGCTAATTTATTCTGTATAACTTTTATTTTTTTCAGAAAAAAAGTTTACTCTTATATTGGATTACAAAGTGTGAAAATAAAAAAAATAAGAGAACTATTAAAGTATTCATTTCCATTGGTACCCAATTCTTTATCATGGTGGATACTTAATGCTTCTGATAGGATCGTTGTTTCAATTTTTTTGGGGGTAGCTGCTAATGGAATTCTTGCAGTTTCAAGTAAGTTTTCTTCAATATATATATCTTTTTATAACATTTTTAATTTAACTTGGATGGAATCGGCTACTCTGCATATCCAAGATGAGGATAGAGACGATTTCTTTTCAAACACAATCTCTACGGTTTTAAGATTGTTTTCATCAATTTGCTTTTGTATTATAGCAGTCATGCCATTTATGTTCCCATTTTTGATTAATGAAAAATTTGAATCAGCATATTATCAAATTCCAATATACATGTTAGCTGCTTTATTAAATATGTTGCTCGCCTCTTATAGTGTGGTTTATATTGCTCTAAAAATGACTAAGAAGATGGCAAAAACAGCTGCCTTTGCAGGAATTATTAATATTATTTCTCTTATGATAATGGTTAAAGGTATTGGATTATATGCTGCGTCCATATCCTCTGTTATTGCTTACGGAAGTATGATGATTTATCGCTATTTTGATATTAAGAAATACGTTAATATTAGATTTGAAAAAGGTTTATTAATAACGAATTTACTTATGTTGGTATTTTTGTTCATTTCATATTATCAAATGAATCAGTTATTAAATATGATAGCTTTTCTAGTAACCTTAACTTATACGGCTTTTGTTAACAGAGAACTTATCAAAGATATGTTAAATATGTTGATGGTACATCTTCAGAAAAAAACATCTTGAAAAACATGGGAAATGATTTTATGAAAAATTTGAAGATAGTTCAGTTTTAGACTTTAAATGATAGAAGAGAGGATTAAAATGGCTGAAATCATTAAAATAGCAGTAGCAGGAACCGGCTACGTCGGCTTAGTAGCAGGCGTATGCTTTGCCGAAGTTGGCCATCAAGTAACCTGTGTGGACATCGATGAAAACAAGGTTGAGCTGATGAAATCTGGTGTGTCACCAATCTATGAAGCTGATTTAGAAGAACTTATGCAAAAGAATTATGCAGCAGGTAGACTTGAATATACTACTGATTATAAGTCAGCATATAAAGAAGCGGATGCGATATTTATAGGTGTTGGAACACCTGAGCAGCCCGATGGATCTGCCAATCTTTCATACATAGCCACAGTAGCGAGACAAATATCAGAAACAATAGAAAAAGATTGCCTTGTTGTAGTGAAATCTACTGTTCCGGTAGGTACTAATGATAAGGTGCAGCAGTTTATACATGATTTTTTACCACATGAAGGAGAGATACTTACTGGTAACGGTGATGGAGTAGGTAGAAACATCAGAGTAGAAGTAGCATCTAATCCAGAATTTTTGGCGCAAGGAACGGCTGTAAGAGACACTCTGCAAGCAGCAAGAATCATAATTGGAACTGAGAGCAAATGGGCAGAAGATATTCTTATGAAAATCTATGAGCCGTTTAATATCCCAGTTGTATCTGTTAAAAGAAGATCTGCCGAGATGATCAAATATGCATCTAACGATTTTCTTGCTCTGAAAATATCTTACATGAACGATATTGCTAATCTTTGCGAACTGGTAGGAGCAGATATTCAGGATGTATCAAGAGGAATGTCGTTTGATGAACGCATTGGAAGCAAGTTCTTAAATGCAGGTATTGGTTATGGAGGTAGCTGTTTTCCTAAGGATACGAAGGCACTAGAATACTTAGCGAGACAAAATGGATATGAGCTTAAAACCGTTAAAGCAGCTATTGATGTCAATACTAGCCAAAAGACAATTCTTTTTAAAAAAGCATCTAAAAGACTTATCACCTTTAACGGTCTAAAAGTAGCAGTGCTAGGACTGACATTTAAACCTGGGACCGATGACTTAAGAGAAGCTGCTTCGCTAGAAAATATACCTTTGTTATTAAATCAGGGAGCAGAAATCTATGCTTTTGATCCTGTAGGAAAAGTGAATTTTTCTAAGGAGTACCCAGAAGGTAGGAACGGTAAGGGAAGTATCAAATATGTTGAGAGCATAAAAGAAGCTCTTGAAGATGCCAATGTCTGTTTTGTATTTACTGAGTGGGGAGAAATTAAAGCAATCGAGCCGGAAGTTTATAAAGATTTAATGAGAACGCCGTTGGTGTATGACGGCAGGAATTTGTATGGGGTTCAAGATATGAAAGAAGCTGGTGTGGAGTATTATTCCATCGGAAGATAGTTGAAGGGGCGAGCTATTTGAATGATATACCTGTAGATCACACAAAAACATATCTAATTACTGGAGCAGCTGGCTTTATAGGATTTTATTTATCTAAAAGGTTATTGGAGCAAGGGAGCCGAGTGATCGGTGTTGATAATATAAATGATTATTATGATGTCAACCTCAAACACGTTCGCTTAGAGCAACTAAAGTTGTTTAGCCGGTTTGAATTCATAAAAGTTGATATCTCAAACAAGGACATGATTACTAAGGTCTTTGAAGAATACAAACCGAACATAGTTGTAAATCTAGCAGCACAAGCAGGAGTGCGATACTCTATAGAGAACCCTGATGTGTATATTCAAAGCAATATTGTAGGTTTCTTTAACATTCTTGAAGCCTGTAGAAATCATCCAGTTGACCATCTTGTATATGCTTCATCTAGCTCTGTTTATGGGTCTAATAAAAAGGTCCCTTTTGAAGAATCTGATGTTGTAGATCATCCGGAATCGCTATATGCAGCTACGAAAAAGTCGAATGAACTAATGGCGCATACTTATAGTCATCTTTACAAGATACCGGCTACTGGTCTACGCTTTTTTACTGTGTACGGTCCAATGGGGCGTCCAGATATGGCTTATTTCGGATTTACCCAGAAATATTTTGCTGGTGAATCAATTAAAATATTTAATAATGGTGATTTCAAAAACGATCTTTATCGAGATTTTACATACGTAGACGACATTGTAGAGGGTATCGAGAGACTTCTAAGCAAAGCGCCGACAGAAACGGTTCCTCATAAGGTTTTTAATATTGGAAATAACAGCCCTGAAAAGTTAATGATGTTTATTGAAACATTAGAAAAGTGTTTAAGTAAGGCTACTGGTAGAGAAGTGATATTTAATAAATCATTTGAACCTATTAAACCAGGGGATGTACCAGCAACATACGCATCTACAGATTTATTAGAACAAGCTGTAGGGTTCAAGCCAAGAACCTCCATAGAGGAAGGCTTACAGAAATTCGCAGATTGGTATGTAGAGTATTATAAAGTAAAATAATTTGAAGAGGTGAAATTGCATGAAAGGAATTATCCTTGCAGGTGGCAGTGGCACGCGGCTATACCCATTAACAATGGTTACGAGTAAACAACTACTCCCCGTTTACGACAAACCAATGATCTACTATCCTCTATCCACATTAATGCTAGCAGGCATTAAAGACATTCTAATTATTTCAACACCGGAGGATACACCTAGATTTGAAAGTCTACTAGGTGACGGTTCTCAATTCGGCATCTCATTACAATACATAGTTCAACCAAGTCCTGACGGTTTAGCTCAGGCTTTTATTTTGGGTGAATCTTTTATCGGTGATGATTCGGTTGCCATGATCCTTGGAGATAATATCTACTATGGAAATGGAATGCGAAAGATGTTACAGCGTGCTTCTTCTAAAGAACAAGGAGCTACAGTATTTGGATATCATGTACAAGATCCAGAGCGATTTGGTGTTGTAGAATTTAATGAAGAGGGCAAAGTTTTGAGCGTGGAAGAAAAACCAACTCAGCCCAAATCTAACTACGCAATTACTGGCCTATATTTTTATGATAATAGAGTCATTGAGATTGCTAAGAATGTTAAGGTCTCTACACGTGGTGAATTGGAGATTACCTCTATTAATGAAGCCTATTTAAATCTTGGTCAGCTTGATGTGGAACTTCTAGGTCGAGGATTTACTTGGTTAGATACAGGAACTCATCAAAGTCTTGTCGATGCAACTAATTTTGTTCGGACTATTGAAGATCATCAAGGAATCAAGATCGCCGCTCCTGAGGAAATTGCATATATTAATGGATGGATTACCAAAGAACATTTGTGGAATTGCGGGGAGAAGTTGAGTAAGACTGGGTATGGTCAATATTTGATGAAGGTAGCTACAGGTAAAATACAATATTAATAACTGAAAGTGTGGCAGCGATGAAAATTACAGAAACCATATTGCAAGGCGTATTAGTCGTTGAGCCAGCTGTTTTTGGGGACCACCGAGGTTGGTTTATGGAGACATATAGCGAAGCTAAATTCAAAGAGCACGGTATTGACATGGATTTTGTACAAGATAACCAATCTTACTCTGCGACTAAAGGAACGTTACGTGGTTTGCATTATCAATTACATCCTAAAGCACAGACGAAGCTGGTTCGATGTACACGTGGTGCTATTTTTGATGTGGCTGTAGATATCAGAAAAGGTAGTCCTACTTATAGTAAATGGTTCGGCATTGAACTGAGTGCTGAGAACAAGAAGCAATTGCTTATTCCAAAAGGGTTCGCTCATGGATTCATGACGCTAACAGAAGACGTAGAGGTTCAGTATAAGTGCGATGAGCTTTATGCCCCTGAATGTGATGGGGGGATTCTGTGGAAAGATCCTTCTATTGGCATCGAATGGCCTATTCATGTTAAACCGGTACTGTCTGCCAAGGATGAGAAGGCGCCTTTATTAAAAGAGGCTAATTTGAACTTTACTTATGATAACTAATGTTAAACAAATAGATCGGGGTGCGTTCATTGAGTAAGCAAAAGATGCTGGTTACGGGTGGCGCCGGATTTATTGGAGGCAACTTCGTACAGTATATGGTAGATAAATATCCACATTATGATATTGTGAATTTGGATTTGCTAACTTATGCGGGTGATCTAACGAAGCATAAGGATATTGAGTCCAAATCGAATTATAGGTTTGTTCAAGCTGACATTGCTGACCGAGAGGGAATATTGTCTCTTTTTGAGTTGGAGAAATTCGATTATGTTGTTCATTTCGCTGCGGAGAGTCATGTGGATCGCTCAATTACTGATCCTGCGATATTCGTTCGTACGAATGTTATGGGGACACAGGTACTACTGGATGCAGCTAAAAAATTCGGCATTACTAAATTCCTTCATGTCTCTACGGATGAAGTGTATGGCGAACTCGATTTTGATCCTACTGTATTTTTCACAGAGGAAACGCCTTTGCAGCCGAACAGTCCTTATAGTGCAAGTAAGACTGCGTCGGATTTGCTAGTGCGAGCTTATTATGAGACCTTTGGTTTACCAATGAACATAACGCGCTGCTCGAATAATTATGGGCCTTATCATTTTCCTGAAAAATTGATTCCACTAACGATCTCAAGAGTATTAAATGACGAGAAGGTTCCTGTCTATGGCGATGGGAAAAACATTCGTGATTGGCTCCATGTCTGGGATCACTGCGCGGCCATTGACCTTGTTGTACACCAAGGAGTAAGTGGTGAAGTTTACAACGTAGGTGGCCATAATGAGAGAACTAATCTTGAAGTAGTTAAGACGATTATCAGTACCTTAGGGAAATCTGATGGTTTGATTGAATTCGTAACAGATAGATTAGGACATGATAAACGCTACGCCATTGATCCAACAAAACTTGAGAATTTAGGTTGGAAGCCAACTTATACTTTTGAGACAGGAATTGCTCAGACGATCCAGTGGTATATTGATCATGCTGAATGGTGGCAACAAATCCTTAGTAACGAATCGCATAAGTGATCCATGAGTAACTTATCTATTAAGAAAAGAAAAGGTAAATTAATTAATAGAAGAGTTATCATTTTTATTTGCTTACTATTATTGATTACTGGTTTCGTTACCGCTGGCCGCTTCCTCAGCCTAACTGAATCTCCCAAGCAAGCAGACGTCATCATCGTACTTAGCGGAGGCCAAGGTCGAGTAGAAAAAGCAGTCGAGTTATATAAATCTGGTTATGCTCCTTATATAATTCTTTCCAACGCCAAAGAGATAACGAGTCGATCAGGTGACATGCTCCAAACCGCCCTTAATCTCGGTATACCGCAGGATGCTATCTATACCGAGAACGCGGCCGAAAGCACATACCAGAACGCAGAGTTTACACTCCCTATAATGAAGGAACACGATCTTCAATCTGCGATTGTTGTTTCTTCGGATTTTCACATGCGTCGAGTAAAGCTACTCTATGATCGTGTGTACAAAAAATCGGAGATTGAACTTACCTATGTAGGATCTTCCTCAGGATATAACGCTAAGCGCTGGTGGAGTGACCGAAAGAGTCGGGAAACTACGTTCAACGAGTATGTGAAAATGATCGGCAACACCTTTGGTTACAATGGACCGGAGGCAAAAAGTACTCTTGATCAGATTAAGAACTGGTTTCGTTAGTTTGGAGTCCCATATACTTTTTCCGAGGTGATCGTTATGAACGAAGCGAACTTAGTTTGTAAATCATGTGGCAGCACTACATTCACCAAAGGCGAAGTGAGCAGCGCAGATGCTAACCTTATGCCTATTGGTAAATCCTTTTCTTTTGGTTCACCACTTATCTACACATTTTGTAAAATGTGCGGAGAAGTAGTGTCGATTAAAGTTGAAAAACCTGAGAAATTTTGAGTTAGTTAATAATTAATCACAAAATAACCCATCCTAACCGTAGCGAACCTACGGTTTTTTATTTATAATAATTATTATCTGGATTTCATAAAGCGTTCAAAAAATCTGTAAAAAGTCGTATTTTCGTGTGATATACTTAACACAGTGTTTTTAGATGTTGTGAAAGTGAATATTATGTAAAAATATTCTTTAATATAACTGTACACAGTAATGAATAGAGACTAGGATGGTGAACTATCGATGCACATCGTCGTCGTTGGCCTGAATTATCGTACGGCTCCCGTGGAGGTAAGGGAACAGTTTGCTTTTGCGGAGAGTGATCTTCCGGCAGCGCTCCATCAACTGATGAAGACGAAGGGTGTGCTGGAAGGGGTCGTAGTAGCCACCTGCAACCGTACGGAAATTTATGTGGTCATGGACCGCCTTCATATGGGGGGCTATTTCCTCCGCGGCTTTATGGAGCAGTGGTTTGGAGTGAAAAACGAGCAATTTGCACAGCATATGTATATATATGAAGACGAGCAGGCGATTGCGCATTTGTTCCGCGTGACCTGCGGCCTGGATTCCATGGTGATTGGCGAGACGCAGATCCTGGGACAGGTGCGAAGTTCTTTTCTCACGGCTCAGGCTGAGGGTGTAACTGGAACTTGGTTCAATCGGTTATTTAAACAAGCGGTGACACTCGGCAAAAGAGCACATAGTGAAACGTCAATCGGCGAAAGCGCAGTATCTGTCAGTTATGCGGCAGTGGAGCTGGGCAAGCGGATTTTTGGCATGTTCACTGGTAAAAGAGTGCTGATTCTCGGCGCCGGCAAAATGAGCGAGCTCACTGTAAAGCATCTATATAGTAGTGGTGCGGCTGAGGTAATTGTCGCTAACCGTACGCTGTCGCGTGCGATTGAATTGGCAGAGAAGTTCTCGGGTAAGCCGAGCACGATTGAAGATGCTTTAAAAGCTCTTAATGAGGTAGATATCGTGATCAGCTCAACGGGAGCTGACGGCTATGTACTTTCGGCAGATCAGGTAGCGAATGCTATGAAGCGTCGCCCTTCGCGGCCGCTTTTTATGATTGATATCGCTGTACCCCGTGATATTGATCCTGCAGCGGCTAATGTGCCAGATGTTTTTTTGTATGATATTGACGATCTGGAGGGCATTGTGGAGAGTAACCTGGAAATGCGCCGGAGTGAAGCTGCGAAGATTGAAGTGATGATCGGTGAGGAAATGGATGAGTTCCAGCTGTGGCTTAAGACGCTTGGCGTGAGACCGGTAATCCGGGCGCTTCAGGATAAGTCGAATGCGATTCATGAGGAAACGATGGAGAGTCTGTTCAATAAGCTGCCTGAGCTGGACGAGCATCAGCGCAAGGTGATCCGTCGCTTGACCAAAAGCATTGTGAACCAAATGATGCATGATCCAATCAATGTAATTAAAGAGATGTCCGGTGGCAAGCAGGGGAATGAAGCGCTTGATTATTTCTCCAAAATCTTTGCGCTACAGGAACAGCTCGAATCCAATTCAGATGGCGGAGATTCCGCCCCGGTTAAGCAGTCTAGTTCCACAGAACGTACTGCCGGTAGCGGCGATTTTTCTGTGCCTAAGACGGTGCTTGCTCCGGCAGGCCTGTTGGGTAGGTGAGTGATATGCAACTGCTGAACGGAATATATGATGCCGCTCTGCTGCTATATGCCCTGAGCCTGCTGTTTGTTTTCTCGGATTGCCTTTATCGCAACCCGAGTGGGAAGCGGTTAGGCACGGGGCTTCTTGTTGTTGTGGGTCTTTTGCAAGCTACAGGACTCGGGATTCGTTTCTCTCAGGAGAAGGGGCTGCCCATTTTTACACCTTATGATTTCTTGTTCTGGTTTGCATTTAGTATTGTTCTGACTTCGCTTGCGGTGGCTTTTACACGTGGAGGCGAGTTTACGATTCTGCTGCTTAGTGTGGCTGGATTCTGTGTTTTTCTGCTAAATCGGGTGTGGCTGACGGCGGGTGGGCATACGCTTGAGACTTGGAGCTCGGTGTATGGCTGGTTGACAATGCATGTGATTTTGGCCAATTTGAGTTTTGCTGCACTGACACTTGGGACGGTATTTGCCATATTGTACTTATTTCTGCACACCAGACTCAAAAGTAAGCAATGGAGTGACCGAATTCGTCGTTTACCAAACTTAGAGACTACAGATAAATATTCTTACACCGCTATTCTGGTGGGGACTCCTTTGCTGGCAATCTCTCTGGTGGTGGCTAGTTTATCTATTGTTTCTGAGGGACGGACACTATTATTGAAGGATTTAAAAGTACTAACGACACTGATTGGCCTTGGAATTTACATATTTTATATTATCTTTAAGAAATCCGGGCGGAAAAGTGGAGTAAGTATGGCTCGCTGGGCGATTTTAGGATATGCTTTTACTATCTTGAATTTTTTGTTGAATTCTTTGTCTGGTTTTCACGGTTGGAGCGGGGAGTGAAGAGCATGACTCGGTATTTGCCCATAATGCTGGATTGTGAAAAGCAACAGGTTGTGGTTATTGGCGGTGGTGCCGTGGCTGAACGGAAGGTGAGTGGGCTGCTGGAAGCTGGAGCGGTGGTTAAGATGATTAGTCCCTCTTTGACAGATATGCTTGCCTCTCTAGTGAAAAAGGGTCTCATGACCTGGCGTGACCGCCCTTATGCTCCCGGAGATCTCCGTGGGGCCTTTCTCGTATATGCAGCCACTAACGATAGAACGGTTAATGAAGAGGTTGCGCAGGAGTCTAGGCGACTTGGCATTCCTGTGAATGTGGCTAGCCATGCGGAAGCGGGGGATTTTATTACGCCCGGAGTTGTACGTAGGGGTCGTTTGACGGTGGCTGTATCTACTTCGGGTGCTGGTCCGCTTGCGGCTGCGAAGATTAAAAGTGTGCTTGAAGAGGCGCTGGATGCGGCGTATGAGCCATATTTGGATTTTGTACATACTATGCGAACCCGGATTAAGGAAAAAGAATCTTCTGCTGAAGTTCGTGGAAGGCTTTTGCGGAAGCTTGGGGCGCTCGATGTGTTGAATGAGATGAGAAACGGTAGCTTTATTGCGTGGAGCCCGGAGGATATGGATGTTTGGATTGCTAGTCATCGGGCGGAGTAAAAGTGCGCGTGGACACTGTGAAGATTAGAAAATTGGGTTAGATTAATGATATGAGTAAAATAGGCTTCTGGTTGAGATAGTTCGGATAGTGGTATGAGTACCGTTGTATTGGGCTGAAGTGGCTGGAATGTTCGAATGAGCGGTATAAGTACCGTTGAAATGGGCTGGAGTAGCTGAAATGTTCGAAAGTAGGGCAAAAATGCCTCGGAATTACCCAAAAACGGCCATACCAGCGAAAAGAGA
>NZ_NFUX01000128.1:0-8205 GCF_002264385.1 Paenibacillus sp. VTT E-133280 | reverse complement strand
AGCTCCAGCCGCTCCGGTCGCTCCAGTTGCTCCGACTGCTCCAGTTGCTCCAGTTGCGCCTTGCAACCCACTGGAACCAGAGTACCCGTTTTGACCTGCTGCGCCAGTTGCGCCCGTGTCTCCCTTATCGCCTTTTTCACCTTTCGAACCTGCCTGGCCTACTGCCCCCATTCCCAATACTTCAACGAAGGAAGCTACTCCTCCATTATGGATGAGCGTCACCAATGCTCCTGTAGGCAGTACACCCTTGTCATTGTCTCCGAACAGAACTGAATGGGTATTGATTTCGAACTTCGACGTCTGGCCGCTGCTGCTTAACAATTCGATCGAATTCTTCGACATCGAGACGACAGAGCCATGGATAATTCGCTCGGATACCGTACTCGCAAATATTTCGGTCTTAGATAAAATAGCAGCAAACTCGGCACGAGTAGCCGTCTGCTTAGGTTTAAAAGTATTATTAGGGAAACCCGAGATGACATTACGGTTCACTGCAGCATTAATGTAGCCTGCTGCCCAGTCCGATGCGTCTGATGCATCGGAAAAACCGATGTTGCCGTCCTTAAACTCTATCGCCTCAGATTCCTTGCCTGCCGCACGAATAATTAGACGTGTTATCCACTCTCTACTCGCTTGTTCTTTTCCCCAGATGACGGTGTTTGGTCTCTCTTCCTCACTTGGAATTACTAGGCCGATGTCAATAGCTTGCTGCAACCATACAGTTGCCCATGAATCTACAGTGAAGGGCAGGCTCACGCCATTTGCCTTAGGCTGCTCATATCCCATGAACCTGAGGACCATAACGACCGCTTCCTGATTTGTGACAGGACGGCTCGGGTTGAAGTTGCCTGAACCGTCTCCTTCAATTACCCCTAGTGCGGACGCTTTGGTGATATACTGGTACGCCCATGAAGAAGTATTGACATCGCTGTAAGCCGCGGCGCTTGCCCGGGGTAGAATACCACTATTAGCAGGACTCAATGGTGCAATTAACTGACTCATTAGAATAAATGCCATTGAGCTCTTGTAGGCTAACGAATTTCCACTCTTCTTCCCACTTGCCTTTGCTCTCTTTAGTCTTGCCATTACCATATCCCCCTCAAGTATATAAAGTTACGTATTGCTTTAAATAATCGCGATTTGCCATGACGCTCGGATGCTTCGGTACATAACTCCCAGCTAATTCATTGTGATAGTTAGCTTCTTCGTGTTGACCTAAGCGATCATAACAAACGCATAATTGCAAATGTGGCAGCCACGTCCATGCCGAATTGTCTATTCTAGCGTTAGGTTCAGTCGGCTTAGGAACTTCTGTGGCTAGCTTGTACCAAAAAATAGCATTCTCGAACCGTTGTTCAATTAGCTCATAAGCCCCTAATTGGCAACAAGCTTCTGCTCGGGGAGGTGTCAATGCAAAGGCTTGAAGTACTTTAAGCTTAGCTTCTTGAAAGCGGCTTAATTGTGCCAATGCATCGGCGGCACGCCGGCTCGCTAGCAGCTTGTCCTCCATCCAGCCATCCGGCATTTCAATGAAGGTATCATATTGCTCTATCGCTCGCTGCCATAGGCCGTGATCATACAACTCGTTAGCATAATAAAATAAATCCCGCGGAGTGAAGCTCGCGTGCGCTTCTATCATCCCCTCATAGATAAGCAGATTACGCGAAGACTGCGTATGCTTTCTATCATGCGTTATGCCTAACTCGGCATAGAGGACTTTGCCTTCGACCTCCAGGTACTCATGAACGATTCCAATCCAACGGAAACCACAACTTCGTCTAACCAGACGATTCCGCCTTAAACTCGAAGTTACGTTACCGTCCTTATCCCGCTCGAGATAATAATGAATCGACACGGCATCGATATCCCATGCTAATCCGGATACAATGGACCCTAGAGCCTCTGCATCCTCTGACTGCAGATAATCATCCGCATCCAACCACAGCAGGTATTCTTGAGTCGCGAGACTGAAGGCATAATTTCTTGCCTTAGCGAAATCGTTCACCCATTCGAAATCATAAACCCGAGCCCCATAAGAAGCTGCGAGCGCTTTGGTTCCATCACTCGAACCCGTATCCACAATAATGATCTCGTCGACTAGCTCCCTCACGCTGGATAAACAACGTCCTAAGGTTTGCTCTTCATTCTTCACGATCATGCATAAGCTGACCGTGACCTTCCGCGTGCCGCAATGCAAGGAAGAAGTTAAATCGAATCCCCATTTGCTTATAGCCTTAGCACGATTCAAGATCAATCTATTATTGTACCAATCGGGATCATTGGGATTTACTGAAGGAGGTTCCTTCCGGAAGACTACGCATCCTTCCGCTATGTAAACATCCAGATTCATTGATAACGCGCGATAACACAGATCATCATCCTCATAGGATTCGACCTCAAACCTCTCATCGAAGGACCCAATCTCCTCAAAATAGCGACGCGGCATCATCATTAGCAAACTAACAAGCCTAGAAACCCGGGTCCAAGACATTGACTTCCCAATAGCAAGCATGGATGCCGACTGATAGAGTTGCTCCATGTTCTGATAAACAATGGGAATCCTTTGACCACCGCTAACGTCATTCATTCTAGGACCCACGATCGCAGCATTCGGATAATGATCCAAACAGCTCGACAACTGCTCTAGCCATCCCTCATTTACCATGATCTGATCGCGGATAAATACAAGACGATCACCAGAAGCTGACCGCGCGCCCAGATTAAATGCAGCTGCAACCCCTTTACTCCTGCTATGAATGACATGAACACCGTATTCATATGCAAGAAAATTCGACACTTCAGTAGATTCGTAATCCGAGACGACGATCAGCTCATAGGGCATAGGCGTATATTGCTTGATTCGATCCAGACATTGTACGGTTAGATTAAAGTGCTGAGCCAACAATATAATGCTAATATTCATTCGCTTTGTACCATCCATTATTAGTTAGTTGTAGATCGCTTCCAGACATGATTAACTCCTTAAAGCTCATTTTTCCTCCTAATTCGACGGTTTTTCTAATCTATCATCCAAACAACAATGCAAACAAGACAACTAAAGTTGCTATTTAAAAATCACCCGCACATCAAGAAGGTTATCGAATATCGTATTTTTCCATACCTCCATCTGCATCTAACACATGTCATTTCATCAATATATATATAAAAAGAGCATTTAAATAGTGTACGTTGTCATCAATTTAGTCATATGACATTATGGTATTTAATGTAATATAAGTCATATAGAAGAGAATGAATGAATAATTTAGATTCATTAACTCAATCCTTCAAAATCTAAAAAAGCCGCCTCTAAGGGCAGCCTTTTTCTAAAAATATCATTAAGTGCGAACGTTGAGGTCTACTCCCTCCTGTTCCACTTACTCTGCAGCCAAAGCATTAAATTCTTGCAGATCCTTGGCTAAATCCTCTTCCGTGTATTTCCCCTGACCGAACCCAACCAGTGCCCGCAGCGGCATATATTTCATCATCGCCATGAACATTTCCGGATTATCGTCCATCGCATCTTCCATTCCAAAAATACTGCTGAACTCCTTCACTTTATCCGCCGTACGTGGATTGTCTAGCAAATCACCAACGGTACTGTTGCGATGATAACTTAACGGAAGTGGAACTGTCGATTCTACTTCAATCGAAGCAGTCAGACGAATATCTCGTGAAGATGAACCAACAGCAATATCAAAAACTCCACTTTCCACATGCCAATCGCCAATGTTGACGTTGTAATAAGCAAAGGAGCGTTTATCCAGTTCAAAAGAAACCTCTTGCTCTTCACCAGGCTGAAGCGTTAGCTTCTGGAAGCCCTTAAGCTCCTTAAGTGGGCGGATCACGCTGCTCTTCACGTCGCTAACATAGAGCTGAACGATTTCTTTTCCTGCGCGAGTACCCGTGTTTTTGACGGTAGCCGTAACTTGTACGTTCTCGGTATCTTTTATGCTGCTCTTGGAGATTCTCAAATTGCTGTATTGAAACGCGGTGTAGCTTAGACCAAAGCCGAAAGGAAACAGCGGTTCAAGCTCTTTTTTATCATAATAACGATAGCCTACAAACAAGCCTTCTTTGTACTCTACCGTATCCCCTTCACCTGGGAAATTAAGAAAGGATGGATTATCGCTCAGCTTCATCGGGAAGGTCTCTGCCAGTTTGCCACTTGGACTAACCTCTCCAAACAGTAAATCTGCCACTGCACCGCCAAAAGCCTGACCACCTAGATAACCTTCAAGAATACCCTTCGTTTTATGAATCCAAGGCATTTCTATGGGTGAACCATTGCTGAGTACAACGACGATATTGCTTTGTACCTCAGCTACTGCATCGATTAACGCTTTATGGCTCTCTGGAAGTGACAAATGACTGCGATCATAACCCTCTGATTCATAATTATCCGGAAGTCCAAGGAACAATACGGCTACATTCCCTTTTGCCGCTGTATTCCGTGCCTCTTGTAGCAAAGCTTCATTAATCGCGTCATGATTCAGTTCATATCCTTGCGCATACAGCAGTTCGGCAGAACCTGCATGAGCCTTCATCTCTTCAAAAGCATCATCCAATTTCGTCGGATTCACATGTGAGCTGCCTCCGCCCTGATAACGCGGATTTTTAGCAAACTCGCCGATCACCGCAATAGTCCCTTGCTTAGACAACGGCAGAATGCCATCCTCATTTCTAAGTAACACCATGCTCTCCCGGGCTACTTCGCGTGCCAAACGATGATGATCCTCAACATTAAATGAGGCATTCTCTTTACGGCTCTCTACCGCTTTAATAACAAAAGTAAGCAATCGCTCTACCGCAAGATCCAATATTTCTTCAGCTAGTTCACCATTTTGTACAGCCTTTACAATCTGGGCATCGCCAAGTCCTCCGGTGGATGGCATTTCCAGTTCCAGCCCTGCTTGCAGTGCCTTCACTCGCTCATTGACCGCCCCCCAGTCGGAAACGACGAATCCTGCGTAGCCCCATTCCTCTCTAAGAATCTTTGTCAGGAGAAACTCACTTTCTGAAGCATATTCACCGTTTAAGCGATTGTAAGAGCACATCACACTCCATGGCTGACTCTTCTTAACTGCACCTTCAAAGCTAGCCAGATAAATCTCCCGCAGCGTCCGCTCATCAATAACGGCATCAACGGACATTCTCCGGTGCTCCTGATTATTTGCGGCAAAATGCTTGAGTGAGGTTCCTACTCCTTCACTTTGCACACCATTGATATGATTTCCACCCATCTCCGACGAAAGATAAGGATCTTCCGAAAAATATTCAAAGTTACGACCATTTAATGGGGAGCGCTTAATATTTGTTCCCGGCCCGAGCAGAACAGCGACATTCTCTGCCTGACACTCTTTCCCTAGTGCTGCACCCACACGTCCGATTAAATCCCGATCCCAGGAAGAAGCCATCCCTGCTGCTGAAGGAAAACACGTTGCGGGTACACTGTTATGGAGCCCGAGGTGATCGGCACTCTCTTTTTGCTTACGTAAACCATGAGGTCCGTCCGTTACCATTAAAGAGGGGATTCCGAGTCGTTCAATGCCCTTAGTATGCCAAAAATCAAGCCCTGAGCAGAGTCCTGCTTTCTCCTCAAGGGTCATTTGTGCGATGAGTTCATGAATGTTGGTTTTCATAAAAATACCTCCTCTGAATGTATACTATCCTCATTTTAATCTACTTCATACCGGATTTATGGCATTATTATTGTATTTTTGGTATTCTTGTTGGGTAAGGAGGCTTTAAAATGTTGAATTATTTGGACGATCATGAAGGAGCTCAATATATCTGTAAAGCGCTGTATGAATCGCTTCAAATTCCTGTGTTTCTGCTTGACTCCGATCGAAGAATCGAGCTAGCGCTGCCTTCCACTTCAGAGCTTGCCCCCTGGGTGTATAACATCAATGACCTAATTTCAGAGATTACAGATTCTACTAACCACGAGAACCATTCTAATAACGATAACTCCTGGAATTCCTCAATACCAATCATTCGCACCACTAATTTCCTAGAGAATTATATCCTTCTCGATCTTCCTTTCGAGCATAATGGCGGAGGCACCATTGTATTGGGTCCCTCGTTATTTACTCAACTCTCAGGAGACAGTATCTCCAGTCTAATGCGTGACAATGAAGTACCTTATGGACTTCAGGATCAATGCCTTACTTACTATCGCAATCTGCCTGTAATGAACCGGATGAGATTGTACCATACCGCTATGCTGCTCTATTCTCTTATTACTGGAAAAACTCTGACCCTGAGCGAACTACTGCTTGACTCTCGAACGCTTGAACCCAAACAGCCCTCTAGCGACAGCTTGGATTTGGATGTCTCTTACCGTAGAGAGAATACATGGTTCCATCACGAGCCTATGCTGGAAAAGGCTCTATTTCACCATATCAAAAATGGGAATAAAGCCGAGCTGCTACGAAGCCAAGCTTCATTCCCCGAAGAAAATTACGGTGTACTCTCTAAAAAAAGTCAGTTACGCAGCAAAAAAAATTTGGCGGTCTCCTGTATTACACTCGCTACACGTGCAGCGATAGATGGAGGGCTGTACTGGGAGATTTCCTATACCCTCAGCGATTTTCATATCCAGCATATCGAAGAACTGAAGGATATTCCCGCAGTAGACAACGCTCTTCTTCATGCGCTTTGTGATTTCGCTGACCATGTCAGAAATAATAGAAGTGCACAACTGTCGCGAACTGTCGCCCTCTGTCAGAACTATATTTTTAATCATCTGTATGAAGAGCTTTCCCTAGATAATCTGGCAATGGTTGCAGGCTTGAACAGGAGTTATCTCTCTCAGCTATTCAAGAAAGAGACCGGGTTTACCGTTAGCGATTTTATTCAAATCGAACGAATTGAAGAAGCTAAACGGCTAATTGAATTACCTGGAATCCACCTATCCGACATTGCTACCCGTCTGCAATTCAACGACCAAAGCTATTTCACCAAAGTATTTAAAAAATACACAGGCATCACCCCTAGACAATTCAAGACCAATAAGGAAACTAATCGTAATTAATGAAAGAGTGGCAGTCTCGGACGAAGAAACTGAGTCCGAGACTGCCTCTCTTTTTCGCTTTTTTCAGAAGTAAAACCCGCTTCCATGGCCTCTTTCAAAAGCGCTAAAATTTCGTCATGTTGTAATACTATGCAGTGCATAGTATAATGTGTCAAAGGGTGTTAGGGGGGATATCGTGGATACACAATTAAAACGGGGCTTGCTGGATGTATGCGTGTTGACCGTTCTTTCAAAAGAAGATTCCTATGGATACAAAATCGTCAAAGATCTTTCTGAGCATATTGAAATTTCCGAATCAACGCTATATCCAATTCTAAAGCGTTTGGAGACACAAAACTGCGTGACCGTGTATTCGACTGAACACAATAGTCGATTGCGAAAATATTATAAAATCACGCCACAAGGGAAAGATAAAATCCATGATTTTCTAAAGGAATGGGAGACTGTCTTAGCGCTGCATAAATTCATTAAAGGAGGTGCCGATTATGAATAAAGCAATTTTTTTGTCCGAACTTGCTGATAAACTTGAAGCCCTGCCTCGAATCGAAGTGAATAAGTCGCTTGCATTTTATTCTGAGATCATTGACGATCGCATGGAAGAAGGTATGGGCGAGGAAGAAGCGGTTTGTGGACTTGGCAACATCGAAGAGATTGCACGAGAAGTAATGCTTGATTCCACCCCTCTTAAGAAGATCATATTGCCCAGTGATCCCATTTCCAAATTGGATTACACACTATTAATTTTGAGTATCCCATTACTCCTTCTCTTATTTGCACTGATATTCGTATTTTACGTAACGATTTGGTTAGTGGTTATCGCACTATTTTTAGTCGAATTTTCCTTTCTCTTGGCTGGTATAGCAGGAATTGTTGCTGCGATCATTGATTTCAGTAATAATATTTCATTCAATTCACTTATGATTGTTGGTGGTTTAATTTCTCTTGGTCTGGGTATATTTACGTTTGCCCCATTTAAAAAAGTTTGCAAAAAAATCATGGGACTTACGACTTGGTTTATGCGGAAAATAAAATCCATATTTTTAGAAAGAGGTCATATAAATGTTGAAAAAAATCTTTAGTAACACTGCCGCAGTCACTGTCACCCTCAGTTTGGCGCTCTTTGCTACAGCATGTACAACAAATTCTAGTGCTGACAAGCAAGGAAATTC
>NZ_NFUX01000159.1:0-1102 GCF_002264385.1 Paenibacillus sp. VTT E-133280 | reverse complement strand
CCGTTTAATGTCTCAGCAGCAACTCTTATAATATATCATGTTGTTCTCAGTAATGCAAGCTTTATTTTTCGAAAGCCGTTTATATCACTCTCTCAAACATTGCCTGTACGCTTTCCAACAACGCTTAACTATAATAACCTATCTATTCATAGAAAAGCAACCCCTAATAGAAAAATAAACAACCAGCTTAATAATTAAGCTGGTTGTTTATTTAATAGAGTTATGATTCTAGCGATGCAAATTAATAGTATTTTGCTGCAGTATACTTACTTGAAGCCTTAATAAAATCTGCATTCTTCTTACTCTTCGCTGCCGATGCATCTACCGTAGTATCAATAGTAACCCATTTCCCATCCATCAGTACTTCATTCCATGCATGATATTGGGTAACGTAGCTAGTATTCCCCATCACCAACTTAGCAGGCACATCTACACTACGCAGCATTGCGGCAAAAAGAGAAGCATAGTCATAGCAGATTCCTTTTTTAGTATTCAAAGTGTTGTTAATGTTCGGAATATAATCTGTTGTTACGTTATTAGCAAGAGAATAATCGTATTGTACATTAGCAACTACATAGTTATAGATTGCCTTAACTTTTTCTTCATCTGTTGTTTTGCCTTTTGTAAGCTCTTTTGCCTTAAGGATCGCTTTATCAGAAGAACTCCATTTCACATTCTGTACGGATCCCAAATATACGGAATTCGAGTCACTCATGGTTACATCTACTACTTCGGAATATAACGATTTGTATTTATTTCCTGTTGTGTTCTCAAGAACAGAAACCTTATAAGTACCATTACCTTGTTGTAAAGGGAAGTCCTCAGCTTGTCCAGAAGCATATAAGTTATATGTATAGCTGCTGTTGTCTTTAGTGATCATGAGTTTGATTCTTTTATCTTTCGGAATATCATAGTTAATCCCAATAACACCTTGAGCCACTTTTGATGTAATCAACCAGCTCGCATCTACACTTGCGGCTTGAGCTGTGCTTACCGGAACCGCAGTAATTAGTACGAACAGCGCCATCATCATAAAATAAACCTTTTTCACGGATAAAACCCCTTTCGGTAGCTGGCTGCCATCCTTTCGGGAAGGCCCTTT